>NZ_CAXTGZ010000517.1:0-4329 GCF_964243625.1 uncultured Caballeronia sp. | reverse complement strand
GCCCGCGCCGGATCGCATGGCCCCGGATAATGTGCAGAATTCCGCGAGAATTAGCCGAGCCTCCTCAAGACCGGAATTTTATAAAGATCCAAAATGCTTCAAACCGAATCGATCGCTACGACGAGATCGATACCCAGAGTGACGGGCTAACCATCAGTCTGTCTGCCGGTATTGCGCTGGAAGATCGCCGCATATAGGGAACGAATTCAAGCGTGGCCTAATAAGCGGCACGCTCAATGAAAAGGTTTTTATGGAGTATTCGCATGAAAGTGCTCATCGTTTTCGCCCACCCCGAACCTAAGTCATTCAACGGTGCGCTGAAAGATACGGCTGTCTCGACCTTGGAAGAACAGGGTCACGAGGTCCAGGTGACCGATCTGTATCAACTGAAGTGGCGACCCGAGCTCGGCCCCGAAGACTTCGTGGGCGAACGTCTTAACCCGGACTTCCTCGACCTTTCGGTGGAACAGGAGCACATGTTCGGGACGTCCACGAAACCGACGCCTGATGTCTACGCCGAACAACAGAAGGTGCTCTGGTGCGATCTGATCATCTTCCAGTATTCGATGTGGTGGTTCGGGATGCCGGCGATCCTGAAGGGCTGGGTGGACCGTGTGATGACGCGTGGATTTGCGTATGCCACTGGCCGCAAATACGATACCGGTGTGTTCAAGGGCCGCCGCGCGATGGTCTCGGCCACGACCGGAACAGCTTCCAGTCTCTACGAACCCGATGGTGTCGACGGCGACATCAATCACATTCTCTGGCCGATCCACAATGGGATCTTCAAGTACCTGGGCTTCGATGTGCTGCCACCGCATATGTCCTGGATGCCGGGTCGGGTGACGCCCGAGGAGCGACAGGCTTACCTTGACAGTTACGCAGCGCGTTTGCGCAGTATCGGGAGTACGGAGCCTTTGTTCTTTCATCCTTTTGCGGACTATGGTCCGGACCAGCGTCTGAAGCCGGGTGTCGTAGCCCGTTCCGGCTTCCAGTGGAACCCGGGCACCGGCCAATCGCATGCCGAGGCGGCGCAAGCCATTACGCCGAAGAAGATTGCCAAGGCAGGTTGATCTGCCATTTCAGCGGGCCGCAGCAGCTTCGAAAAGGTCTGCGGGCCAGCGCCAAAACAGACAAGGGATGAAGCGCACAATGGAAAAACTGCCAATTTTTCAGAAGCTGCACCACGTCTGCATCGTGGTCCGTGATATCGAGAACGCCGTGAAGTACTACGAGTCGATCGGAGTCGGCCCTTGGGCCGATTTTCCGCCAATGGATGCGTACGAACTGGACGGCTATGACCGTCAAGCCTTTCTGAAGATGCGCTATAAGTTCGCGAACATCGTAAACGCCCAGCTGCAACTTTGCCAGCCGGGAGACGGGGACACTCCGCAACGACGTTTCCCTGGGTGAACGCCCTGCGAACCTCATTGCGACAAATCTTGCCCGAAATACTTCTTCGAGATGGTTAAGTAAGTGCCGTCAGCCTTTATATCCGCTAAGGCCTTGTTGATTGCCAATAGCAGTTCAGGATTATTTTTGCGAATCACCACACCAGCCTGGCTCGGGGTTGCGCCCGAATTTTCAATGGCAACGATCTTCAACTTTTCCTTCCGCGTGCGTTGAAAGTCTAGATAGGTTGGTTCATCATGAATCACGGCATCGACGCGATTTTGAACAAGTAGCTCGAAAGATTCGGATGCGCTTTCCACAGGGACCACTTCTCCACCATTAGATTCCGCCAACCTGGCAAAAGTGCTGGTGTAAGTTTGCGCGACCTTTTTACCCTTTAAGTCAGCGAACCCATGAATATTGGAATTCTTAGTTTGGACGATCAGGACGATGGGGGTTTTTATGTAAGAATCGGAAAAGTCGTACCTCGCTTTCCGCGATTCACTAATTAACACTTCATCAACCACAGCATCGTAGCGGCCGGCGTCAAGCCCTGCGATGAGGCCATCCCATTTTCCTTCGATGAACTGCACGTTCGTACCCAAGCGTCGGGCCAATGCCTCCGCAATCTCGACGTCAAAACCGGTGAGTAAGCCGCGCTGGTTATGAAAAGCGTAAGGCGGATAGTCTCCAGCGGTCCCAACTCGGAAAACCTTCGACGACTTAATCTGACTAAGTTCGTCGGCGAACACATGGTGAGCTAGAGGGAAATGCAAGGCCGCGATCAGCGGGAGAGCGGAGAGGATTTTCATGGTACGTAGGTCTCTTTCGTCAACATCGAAAAAGAATACTCACTTCCGGTGTACGGATCTAACAATAAAAATAAGAATAGTTAGCATGGAACGAACCAAAAGGCTAATTGCGACGATCAATAGGATAACTTAGTGTAAACGATCGTGATTGGAATTGGGATCATGTTCGGAAATGAAGAGCGAGGCAGTGCCAGCGTTGAGCGCTAGAGCATGGCAGAACGCATTCTAATAAAATGAAGGGTTAGATTGCTAAAAGAGATGAAGAAACATAAAAAAAAATCGCCCCTAAACGAGCTGTTGGCGTGCCAAAATACATGTGGGCGCATCCTCGACTCTAGCTCTCACAGACGCAGGGGGCGCATCTGCCTTTTTGTCATACAGAGTCTGGAAGCGGTCGTAATGGTTTCTCAACCTCTTATTGAGGGCCACTTTTACTTTCGTACGCCAGTCTTTGATTGAATACCGTTGTGGTTATTCAGCAATGACGGTGATTTCCGTAGATCGGATGCAATAGCGCTTCGAGAACTGTGTTGGAGCCTTCCGTTTCCCAGCGGCTTGGCGCCTACAAGTCTACAACGTCTTGCATCGACCGAACCATGATAGGAGATCCTTAAAGCGCGCATCAACGCATAGTAGCAAGTTGCGATCTGTCCAGTTTCAGAAGTGCTCTGGCATTTCGATCCTTAGACTCTAAAGCCTTCTTCGAAATCAATACGTCATGAAAAACGAAATGCAGATAGAACCATTTTCGGTTCACATACCAGATGCACATATCGAAGATCTTAGGCGCCGTCTGCGCGATATCCGGTGGCCAAGCACAAGTCCCTCGGAGCCTTGGCAACGAGGGGTCGACGCTAACTGGCTTCGTGATCTAACACGATATTGGGCGGACGATTTCGACTGGCGAAAGGCGGAGCATTCCCTTAACGCACAACCCCAGTTCACCGCACAAATCGAAGGTCAGCGAGTTCATTTTGTTCATCGAAAGGGCGTCGGTCCTGCTCCGTATCCACTCGAGATTACTCACGGTTGGCCCGGATCGTATTTCGAGTTCTACTCCGTCCTTGATCAGCTATGTGACCCCGCCGCCTTTGGCGGAGATCCGTCAGACGCGTTCGATGTCGTCATTCCGTCAATCCCTGGGTTTGCTTTTTCGCAAGCACCCATAAGACGCGGGACCTCCTCCTTCCAAGTGGCTGATTTGTGGGCATCGCTGATGACTGGGCTCGGGTATGCCCGATTTGGCGCGCAAGGCGGTGACTTAGGCGCAGGAGTGTCGATCGCACTTGCATCACGACATCCAAAGCTAATAGATGGAATTCATCTTAACTTTCTGCCTGGCTCATACCAGCCCGCGCTCGGTCCTATGGCGCCACCGCTTACCAAAATTGAAGAAGAGTTTCTGAGTACAAGGGATAAGTGGGCAATGCTCGAGGGAGGGTATTCCCACATGCATAGCACGCGACCAGATACCTTAGCGTTTTCTCTCAACGATTCTCCAGTTGGACTGGCTGCCTGGATATGCGAGAAATTTCGCGCGTGGAGCGATTGCGATGGAATTATCGAACAGTCCTTTTCTAGGGACGAGTTGCTGACGAATTTGTCGCTTTACTGGTTCACAGGTTCTATCGGCTCCTCAATGCAGATTTACTGGGAAAACAGGCTGCAGCCGATGCGCTTTAATGATGGTCAGCGAGTGGTCCCGCCGGTTGGATTTGCAAGGTTTCCGAAGGAAATCAATCACCCACCTCGATCTTGGCTCGAACGTACATTCAATGTCTCGCAGTGGACCGATATGCCGAGTGGCGGTCACTTCGCGGCAATGGAAGAACCGAAACTTCTTACGGCCGAGATTCGTCGCTTCTTCAAGTCGCTCAGAAACTAATAGTGGCATGATCTCAAATGGCCGCCGTCCTATCCATGAACAGCGGCTTCTGAATTCCTACACGAGCGGTGTTTGCTTTTGGATAGCTAACGCACTGACTTAAAAATATCTGCTTACTTCGTCGGACCGATCATTCATGTTTACTTTCGGGCGTGACTGCGTCCTTATTAGCGCTACCAATTTCATTCAACATGCCACATTTAATCTGCGGTCGATTTTCCGTTGCACATTAGGAGATTT
>NZ_CAXTGZ010000516.1:1682-4346 GCF_964243625.1 uncultured Caballeronia sp. | reverse complement strand
CGCCGCGCCGAAAGATCCGGCCGTTGAACCGCCCCGCGCCAAACTCGATGCCCCCGCCAAAAATACCCGGAGCGCCCGGTGACCACCGCCCAGATCTGGCTTGCCATTGCCGGCATGGCGCTGATCACGGGCCTGACGCGCGCGCTGTTCCTGATCGGCGGCGAACGCATGATCTTGCCCGAGCGGGTACAGCGCGCCTTGCGATACGCGCCGGCTGCGGCGCTCGTCGCGGTCGTCGTGCCCGATTTGCTGAGCACGCCGGATGGACTGTCCATCGCGTTTTCGAACCATGCGCTGTATGCGTCGCTCTGCGGCCTTGCCTGGTTTTTGTGGCGGCGGAGCATGCTCGGGACGATCGTCGTGGGCATGATCGTGTTCACCGGATTGCGGCTCTTCGCCTGATTTCATGCTGCGCCGCATCATGATATGCAAGGCATTGTGAGCATTCCCGAATCCCGGGGATTTGCGTTTGCAGCGTTGGCGGGCGGTGGGTATCGGTTAAAATGGCGATCTTGCTGTCGTGTCCAATGAGGTCGATCGTGTATCCGGCAGTCACCGCACAAGCGCTTCAATCGCTCCAGTCGCTTCAGTCTCCGCTGTCACGCCCAGCCGATTCGGCGCATCGGTTTCCGGCGCGATCCGCTTTGTCGTCTGCATCGGGGCTGCATCGTTCGCCCAACCGCAAGCACACCGCTTCCGCTTCAATTTCCCCGTAGCACTCTCTCGCGAGCCGCAGGCCTTTGGTTCCGGTCTGTGATTTCCAATCGCCCGAACCGCTTTCCAATCACCCGCTCACACGCTGACTCCCATGACGAAAGTACTGCGTTTCACCGATCTGATCGCCGAAGGCAAAGTGTCCGGCAAACGTGTTTTCATCCGCGCCGATCTCAATGTGCCGCAGGACGATCAGGGCAACATCACTGAAGACACGCGCGTTCGCGCATCGGTGCCGGCCATTCAGCAGGCGCTTGCTGCGGGCGCGGCCGTCATGGTCACGTCCCACCTTGGCCGTCCGACCGAAGGCCAGTTCAAGCCCGAGGATTCGCTCGCGCCGGTGGCCAGGCGTCTTGGTGAATTGCTCGGCCGCGACGTGCCGCTGGTGGCCGATTGGGTCGATGGTGTCCAGGTCCAGCCGGGTCAGGTCGTGCTGCTCGAGAACTGCCGCTGCAACAAGGGTGAGAAGAAGAACGACGACGCGCTGTCACAGAAGCTCGCCAAACTTTGCGACATCTACGTGAACGACGCATTCGGCACGGCGCACCGGGCTGAAGCGACCACGCACGGAATTGCGAAATACGCGCCCGTGGCGTGCGCGGGTCCGCTGCTCGCGGCTGAACTCGACGCATTGGGCAAGGCGCTCGGCGAGCCGAAGCGTCCGCTGGTCGCGATCGTGGCGGGATCGAAGGTATCGACGAAACTCACCATCCTCAAGTCGCTGGCCGAGAAAGTGGACCAGTTGATCGTGGGCGGCGGCATTGCCAACACGTTCATGCTGGCTTCCGGCCTGAATATCGGCAAGTCGCTGGCGGAAAAGGATCTCGTCGATGAAGCCAGGACCATCATCAGCGAAGCGCGTGCGCGTGGGGCATCGGTGCCTATTCCTAGCGACGTCGTGACCGCGAAGGAATTCGCCGCGACCGCGAAGGCCGAAACGAAGGCCGTCGACCAGGTCCAGGACGACGACCTGATCCTCGATATCGGTCCGGACACCGCCAAGGCGCTTGCCGCGCAACTGGAAAAGGCCGGCACGATCGTATGGAACGGTCCGGTCGGCGTGTTCGAATTCGACCAGTTCGGCAACGGCACGAAGACGCTGGCGGACGCCATCGCGAACTCGTCGGCGTTCTCGATTGCAGGCGGCGGCGACACGCTCGCGGCCATCCAGAAATACGGCATCCACGACAAGATTTCCTACATCTCGACGGGCGGCGGCGCGTTCCTCGAGTTCCTGGAAGGCAAGACGTTGCCGGCGGTAGAAGTGCTCGAATCGCGGGCCTGATCCAATGACAAAAGCCACGTCGGAGTCGGATAACGAGCGGTCTGTATTGGCCGTGGAAGAGCTGGCGGAAAAGATGGTCGCGGACGTGGAGGGCAGCGTGGGCGAAGAAGCGCGCCATGCCCGCGTAGTCGAGGCGGTTGCTACGTCTACTGCGTCCACGCCGGACGCGCTTTCACCTGCAGCCGGAAGCGATCAAGGCATTGAAGACGATGCAAAGCCGAAGCGCCCGGCCCGCGTTCCCTCCCGGCGTAGCGGCAAGTTGAAGAAGGAAACGGCGGTCATGATCGGCGGCGCGAGTGCAGCGTCGCTGATACCTGGCCCCGGAGCGTTATCGAACAGCCATCACAAAGCGACGCCGGCACGATCCGGCGCGCGTCCGCAGGCGGAGACAACTGAATCCCCGTCAGCACACCGTACTCGCAGCGCTGTTTCAGGCGATACCACCCAGACGAGGAATTCCATGCATCGCGCTACAAAGATTGTCGCCACCATCGGCCCGGCTTCCAGCTCCCCTGAGATCCTGTTGCAAATGATCCAGGCCGGTCTCGACGTGGTTCGTTTCAACTTTTCCCACGGCACCGCCGACGACCATCGTCAGCGTGCGCAATACGTCCGCGACGCCGCCAAGCAATGCGGCCGCGAGGTTGCGCTGATGGCCGACCTGC
>NZ_CAXTGZ010000516.1:0-1672 GCF_964243625.1 uncultured Caballeronia sp. | reverse complement strand
CGACGTGGTGCGGCTGAACTTCAGCCACGGCAAGGCCCAGGACCACATCGACCGCGCGAACATGGTGCGCGAGATCGCCGAGCGCGTCGGCCGCACCGTCGCGCTGATGGCCGACCTGCAGGGCCCGAAGATCCGCGTGGGCAAGTTCGAGAATGGCAAGGTCACGTTGATTGCCGGCAACCCGTTCATCCTCGATGCACGCTGTGAACTCGGCAACGACGAACGCGTCGGCCTCGACTATCCGGATCTGCCGCGCGACCTGCGCAGCGGTGACGTGCTGTTGCTCAACGACGGCCTGATCGTGCTCGACGTGGTGCGCGTGATTGGTGAAGAGATTCACACGACCGTGAAAGTGGGCGGCGATCTCTCCAACAACAAGGGCATCAACCGGCAGGGCGGCGGGCTGACCGCGCCGGCGCTGACCGAGAAGGACATGGAGGACATCAAGACGGCCATGTCGCTCGGCGCCGACTTCGTGGCGGTATCGTTTCCGAAGAACGCCACGGACATGGAAATGGCGCGGCAACTCGCGAACATTGCGGGCGCGCCTTACGGCATCAAGCCGAAGATGATTGCGAAGATCGAGCGTGCGGAAGCCATTCCGGCGCTGCAGGGCATTCTCGATGCTTCCGACGGCATCATGGTTGCCCGTGGCGATCTGGCTGTGGAAGTGGGCAACGCGGCGGTTCCGGCATTGCAGAAACGCATGATCCGGATGGCGCGTGAGTCGAACAAGTTCGTGATCACCGCCACGCAGATGATGGAATCGATGATCCACGCGCCGGTTCCGACGCGCGCGGAGGTATCGGACGTGGCGAATGCCGTGCTGGATGGGACGGACGCCGTGATGTTGTCGGCTGAGACGGCGGCGGGGAAATATCCGGTGACGACCATCGAGACGATGGCGGCGATTTGCCTTGAGGCCGAGAAATCGGAGCAGAGCGAACTGGACAAGGATTTCCTGGACCGGACGTTCACGCGTATCGACCAGTCGATTGCGATGGGTGCGTTGTTCACGGCGTATCACCTTGGGGCGAAGGCGATTGTTGCGTTGACGGAGTCGGGCGCGACGGCGCTGTGGATGTCGCGGCATTGGTCGCATGTGCCGATTTTTGCCTTGACGCCGCGGATTGGTAGCGAGCGCACTATGGCGCTTTATCGGAATGTTACTTCGTTGCACCTGGATACGAACACCGATCGCGATGTTGCGCTTCAGCAGGCGCTTGAGGTTGTTGTTTCGAAGGGGTACGCGGCGCGTGGGGATATGGTGGTGTTGACTGTCGGGGAGCCGATGGGGCAAGCCGGCGGGACTAACGCGATGAAGATTGTGAGGGTGGGGGATCCGTTTTAAGGGCGCTGGCGCTTGGGGGAGGGGTTTGGGTTCTTAGTGGTCGGGGGTCTTTGCTGGGTTGCTGCTCTTTAGGCTACCGCGGGTTAAGTTCTAGCTGATCTCTTTAGCACTATTAGCCACTGTGCGTGGCGGCACTTCATTTCTTTGTCCAACGGCGACAAAGAAACGAAGCAAAGAAAACGCCTCCCAACCGCTAATTCTTAAGTGTCCCGAGCGTGCAGTGACAACTGTTTGGTACGTCAGAAGAACGCTCGACGCCGCAATCGAGAACACTTGAAACCCTCCCCCTCCGTCAACGGCAACCCACACGCTTCGCCACCA
>NZ_CAXTGZ010000515.1:0-4351 GCF_964243625.1 uncultured Caballeronia sp. | reverse complement strand
CCATCAGCAGGTGATTGGCGCGTCCTCCGCCCAGCTCGCGACTGCGGAAACCCGATAACGCCTGGTTATCCGGCAGTTTCCAGTTCGGCAACTGGAACGCGTTGACCACGCGCCCGGTCACGATCGGCAGATCCGGATCACCCCGCAAGTGATCGACAATCACTTCCTGCCCGATCCGCGGCAAATGAAGCGCGCCAAACTGGTTTCCCTGCCACGGCGACGAAACCCGCATCCAGCAGCCTGACCGCTCGTTACTTTGTCCAAGCCGGTCCCACAAGTACTGAACCTTGATGCGCCCATAGGCATCGGTCCAGATTTCCTGATTTTCAGGGCCAACAACAATCGCCGTTTCCGGCCCATGCGTGCGCGGTTTGAAGATCGTGCGCTGTAAGCGAAACGCCTCGTTGCTCGGCTGGATAATGAAATGCGTTTCGCACTTGTAACGCTGCCCATTTGCGGGTGACCCGCCGGGTAAGCTTTCCTCGCCGACGTTTTCTATGTCAAGCGTGCTGGAAATAACGAGATATTCGCGATTCGATTGGGTTTGTGGCGCGTGCGTCAGGGTGAATGTCTGACCGGTCACAAGGCCGCGCATATTACCGATACCACTTGCTCGCAGCCCAAGGCATCGCTGCGCCTGTACACGGATTAAAGCCAGCAACTTTGCTTCTTCTTCCGGCTGGTTATGCTCGCCCGACAGTCCCGCCGCGCCTGCTTGCGGCTGTGCATAGTCGCCCCACTCGTAGTGCTCCTGGCGCGCGAAGGCGGTGTCGCGCGGATCTTCGCGCTTCGAGGTGAGATCGGCGCGCGGCCAAGTGTAGTCGTAGTCGATGCTCGAGACGGCGCCAGTTGTCAGCGTGCTGATTACGCTTAACGCGTGAATGTGTTCTTCGTCGATGCGCTGGCCCGTCGGCGCTTCATAGCGAATGGTCTTGTAGGCATCGCCGTGCGGTTGGTGCGCACCGCACGAGTCGCACAGCACGAGGCGATGCTTGCTGTCGCTGTGATCGAACCAGAAGTAGATGCCCCATTCCTGCCATAGTCGAGCTAGGAAAATGAAATCGCTTTCCCAGTGCTGACGCTGAATGTCGCGCTTTGGGTAGCGCTCAATCAAACGTTTTTCGACTGGAAAGGAATACTCGCCCAAGACTGCATCCGAGATGTCGATCACCGACATATCCTGGAACAGGCGGCTATCCTTTTTCTTGGTCGCCAGCCACAGCCAAGGAACGACCGTCAGACCATAAACGACAGAGCGGCCTTCTTCGCGCAATATTTGCGAGCTGGATACCAGACCGGATATCTCGCGGGTGCCCTCACCGACGTTCGCCGCCCCCGAGTTGCCGACCATGCCCGGAATGAATTGTCCGTTGCCTTCCAGCTCGATCAGGCAAGTAATCTCGGTGCCGATCAGCGCGTCGAGATCGATGTTTGCTGCGAGGCTGGGAGAGAACGCCAGCGAATCGGCCGTCTTGAGTTCGAGCGTGTATTCGAATAACTCGCCGAGGGTTTCAATGCCGGACATGCGCGCCGGGGTGAAAATCGATTGATCGCGAAACGTGGGTAGTGCGGCGCCGCGTACGGCAAGCGTGCGGGCTTGCTTCATAGACCGGCTCGATCGAAATTAGCGCGCCACGGTGACGACAGTAACTCGTCAGCCGAGCCGCATTCGTTACCGTTGCACTTCGCCAGATCGCAGACTTTCTCGCCGACGACAGATGTAAATATAAGCTGCCCTATATGAGACCTATCGGGAATTTCCATTTCTCGTCTCCTCTTAATTCGGTGAAATCTATCAACCTTGGGATATGAGCAAGGAAGAAGGATTTCCGATATAAGACTGGTCCGAAAAAGAGGGTCGTGCGGCAGAAAACTGCAAGAACCTCGTGAAGATTTGCTAACGGTCAAGCAGCTAGAGAGAAGGTTTTGAAAACGATTGCAATGCGCTGAAACCCGACCTCTTGACCACAACAGACGTCGTGCTTCGGCCGAACGCAAACGCGAGCATCAGCGAACCGATGAGTGACGATACGGAGTACGTTGCGATCGTGGCGTTCTTCCGGGAGGACAGTCAACGAGCAAATTGGCGGATGGTGCTGCCACGTAAGCAGTGGAAGCAGAGTGATCCTGTTCGCATCGAGGTGAAGGACAGTTCGATGGCGCTTATCGGCAAGGGGCCGCAGGCGGTCAAGCAACAGGCGACGGTGCGCAGTACACCTCGTCCTGTGCTTGACCCACAGCCGACTAAAACGGTCGTGACGGCACAAGGCACGGTACCGAAGCCAGCAGGAAAGCTTACCTCTTCACTTGACGACTGGACGCGGCCAGTCGACTAGCATCTCACGGGCCGAATCAAGACGGCGTTCTCAGCGCCGTCCAGCCGCTCAAAAAATCAGAAATAGTGGCAGACGTAATCCAGCGTCTCGATCACTTCAATATCGAAACTGGTATTAGCCGGCACCGCGATCGATTCACCCGGACCGTACTCGCGCCATTGGTCCTCGCCGGGATTTCGCACGCGGCAACGGCCGGCGTTGACATCGATTTGCTCGGCGGCTTGCGTCGAGAACTTCAGCGATGCGGGGAATATGACCCCTAGCGTCTTGCGCGTTCCGTCGCCAAGCAGGACGGTATGCGATACGCATTTTCCATCGAAGTAAATGTTCGCGCGCTTGATGATCGACGCGTTGTCGTATTGCGTATTGGTCGTGTCCGATGCCATTCGTGAAGTCCCTTGTTCCGGTTGATGTATCCGCGGCATTTTAACCGGGCTGCGTGGCCACGCCATTCAAACGGGAAAACTCGTCGTCGACAAGATCTCCTTGAGCACCATGAAACTGCGCACCTGCCGCACACCCGGCAGATAAAGCAATTGCTCGGCATGCAGCTTGTTGAAGCTCTCGCTGTCGCGCGTACGGATAAGCATGAAGTAATCGAACTCGCCTGTCACGACGTGACATTCCATGCAACCCGACACTTTTTGCGCGGCCTTTTCGAAGGCGGCGAAGGACTCGGGCGTCGATCGATCCAGCACCACGCCAATCATCACCAGCATGCCGGCGTTGAGTTTCTTTGGCGCAAGCAATGCAACGATCCCGCTGATAAATCCCGCCTGCTTCAATCTTTCGACGCGACGCAAGCACGCCGGCGCACTGAGATTGACCTTCGCGGCAAGCGCCACGTTGGAGATGGAAGCATCGCGCTGCAATTGCCGGAGGATAGCGCGGTCAACGCGATCGACCTCGGCGCCTTGAGAATCAGGCGTCTTGACGCTTCCCCGCGATATAGCACGAACTTTTGTTGCGTTCATCGGCGATTATCCACACGTTAATTAGGCCAAGAGCTAGATTAAACCTCGCTAATAACGATAAGTCATTTTTCTTTGCAATACGGCTCGCGGCGAATTTTTTTACCATATTCGTATCGACGCAAATGGTTGCGGCGACCTGGCTGATCACCGGAGCGAGACATGAATCTGAAGAAATTTCCGCGGCATGCACTGACGTTTGGCCCCACGCCAATCCAGCCGCTCAAGCGTTTATCGGAACATCTGGGCGGGAAAGTCGAGCTGTATGCGAAGCGCGAGGACTGCAACAGCGGGCTGGCATTCGGCGGCAATAAAACCCGCAAGCTCGAATATCTGATCCCCGAGGCGATTGCGCAGGGCTGCGATACGCTGGTGTCCATCGGCGGAATTCAGTCGAACCAGACGCGACAGGTCGCCGCCGTCGCCGCGCATCTGGGCATGAAATGCGTGCTCGTGCAGGAGAACTGGGTCAACTATTCGGACGCGGTGTATGACCGTGTCGGTAATATCCAGATGTCGCGGATCATGGGCGCCGATGTCAGGCTCGTGGCGGATGGCTTTGATATCGGTTTCCGCAAGAGCTGGGAGGACGCGCTGGAAAGCGTCAGGCAAGCAGGCGGCAAACCTTACGCGATTCCTGCGGGCTGCTCGGATCATCCGCTTGGCGGGCTGGGATTCGTCGGCTTTGCGGAGGAAGTGCGGCAGCAGGAAGCGGAACTTGGCTTCAAGTTCGATTACATCGTGGTGTGCTCGGTGACGGGCAGCACGCAAGCGGGCATGGTGGTGGGGTTTGCAGCGGATGGACGCGCGGATCGGGTGATCGGTATCGATGCATCGGCGAAACCTGAGAAAACCCGCGAGCAGATCCACCGGATTGCGCGGCAAACGGCGGAGCAGGTTGAACTCGGGCAGGACATCAAAGCGAGCGATATCGTGCTGGACGAGCGTTACGGCGGCCCCGAATATGGTCTGCCAAATGAAGGCACGCTCGATGCAATCCGCCTTTGCGCAAAGCTGGAAGGCGTGCTGACCGACCCGGTCTGG
>NZ_CAXTGZ010000514.1:0-4351 GCF_964243625.1 uncultured Caballeronia sp. | reverse complement strand
CGCCGCGCGAAGCAGACCGCGGCCTTGCTGCAGCCCGCCGCTGCGCCCGCCGAGCAGGTCGAGACCACGGTGCAGCCAGCCGTGGCCCGCGCGCCGGTCGAAGCTCGCGTTCGTTCCGAAGCGCCGCCCGCCGCGCCGGCTTCGGCTGCCGCACAGCCGCGCGTACAGCAAAAGCGCCGTCAGCGCGGCCAGCCGGAAAACGAGATCGGCAAGCTCTTCGTGCTCGACACGAACGTGCTGATGCACGATCCGTCATCGCTTTTCAGGTTCGAGGAACACGACGTCTATCTGCCCATGATGACGCTCGAGGAACTCGACAACCACAAGAAAGGCATGTCGGAAGTGGCGCGCAATGCGCGTCAGGTCAGCCGTACGCTGGATGCGCTGGTCGCCCACGTGGGCGAGATGTCGGCGGGATTGCCGCTCTCCGCCCTGGGTAACCGCGATGCAACCGGCCGCCTCTACTTCCAGACCACGTTGACCGACATCGAGCCGGTTGAGGGTCTGCCGGTTGGCAAGGCCGACAACCAGATTCTCGGCGTGGTCCGCGCGCTGCAAAAAGAGCGCACGGACCGCCAGGTCGTCCTGGTGTCGAAAGACATCAACATGCGCATCAAGGCGCACGCACTCGGCCTGCCCGCAGAAGATTATTTCAACGACCAGGTCCTTGAAGACAAGGATCTGCTCTATTCCGGCGTGCGCGCGCTGCCTTCGGATTTCTGGACGAAGCACGCGAAGGGCATGGAAAGCTGGCAGGACACGAAGACGGGCACCACGTACTACCGCGTGACCGGTCCGCAATGCGCGTCCATGTTAGTGAACGAGTTTGTGTACTTCGAACCGCAGAACGGCGAACCGTCGTTCTATGGCATCGTGCGTGAGCTCAACGGCAAGACGGCGCTGCTGCAAACGCTGCGCGATTACAGTCACCACAAGAACAACGTGTGGGGCATTACATCGCGCAACCGGGAGCAGAATTTTGCGCTGAACCTGCTGATGAACCCGGACGTCGACTTTGTCACGCTGCTGGGTCAGGCCGGGACCGGCAAGACCTTGATGGCGCTGGCCGCCGGCCTCGCACAAGTGCTCGACGACAAGCGCTACAACGAGATCATCGTCACCCGGGCGACGGTTCCGGTGGGCGAAGATATCGGGTTCTTGCCGGGTACGGAAGAGGAAAAGATGCAGCCGTGGATGGGCGCATTCGACGACAACCTCGAGGTCCTGCAGAAAACGGACGATGCCGCCGGCGAATGGGGCCGCGCCGCCACGCAGGAACTGATCCGCTCGCGCTTGAAGGTGAAGAGCATGAACTTCATGCGTGGACGGACGTTCGTGGACAAGTACGTGATCATCGATGAAGCGCAGAACCTGACGCCGAAACAGATGAAAACGCTCGTCACGCGGGCGGGTCCGGGTACGAAGATCGTGTGCCTGGGCAATATCGCGCAGATCGATACACCTTATCTGACCGAAGGCAGTTCGGGCCTCACCTACGTGGTGGACCGCTTCAAGGGCTGGACGCACAGCGGGCACGTAACGCTGGCGCGCGGTGAGCGGTCGCGTCTGGCGGATTACGCTTCAGATATCCTTTAAAGTTTCACCCACTGTCCGAAAGCCCGGCAAGCATCGCTTGCCGGGCTTTTTTTGTGGTTTTTTCTTCAAACCGACGTCGTTTTCCACCTCACTTACAGCGTTAACCTAAAGTGACTTATCAACAAAACTTGCCGGAGCCCCATCTGACGGGCTAGTATCGCGAGACCGTCATCACGGTGAGCGGCCCGCTCGCCTTTTTCGAATGCGCCGATTCTGGTCACTGCTGCTCGTCACCTTTCTCGCTGCCGCCTGCTCCAGCGCGCCGCAGCGGATATCGCGCGCGCCGGCCGAATCGAATACGACTGCTGCAAACCGCACTTTTGCCAAGCCATCCGGGTTTCCAGACTTCGTCGATCACAGCGTGGGGCGCGAGGAAATATCCATCCAGGCAATGGCGCTTGTCGGCGTGCCGTATCGCTGGGGCGGGAATACACCGGAAGCCGGTTTTGATTGCAGCGGACTGGTTCGGTACGTGGTCGACCGCGCGGCCTCGGTCAACCTGCCACGCACGACCGCTGACATGAGCGGGCGCGGCGAGTCCATCGAACCAGACGAAGTCGCACCCGGCGACCTGATCTTCTTCAACACGACCGGACGCGCGCATTCGCATGTCGGGATCTACGTGGGCAAGTTGCGCTTCGTGAATGCGCCATCCACCGGCGGCACGGTCCGGCTTGATTATCTGACGAACCCCTACTGGGCGAAGCGCTTCGATGGCATCCGCCGCGTCGCCGCGCCTAAGTCGGCTCCAGCGCCTTTCGATTCACCGACGTATCTGGCGTCGCCCGTTCCCGCTCCGTCCGATGGCGCTGCCAGCCGGTCTGCGCCTGCACAAGTCGCGGTGGCGCCGAACAGTACCAACGCGGTTGACGCGTTCGAACCTCCGCCGCCGGTGTTGTCTGCCGCTCAGCGACAAGCGCAATCGGCCGGCGCGGTTTCGCCGGCTGTGTCTACCGCAAATGCGAGCGTCGATCCGTTCGAACCTCCGCCGTCCGCGCTTCCCGCCGCGCAACGTCAGGCGCTGGCGGCCAACGCAACCTCGCCGGTTCGGCAGCCGCAAGCGGAATCGAGCGCAATCGCTAAAGCATCGAATGCGCCGGACCCCATCACCGCCGCCGCCGATGCCTTCGAACCACCGCCGCCGACCGCCCGCCTCGCGGCCCAACAAGTACGCGCGGTGCAGGAACAACAGCCATCGTCCGTGGCGCGCATTCCAGCTTCGGACCCGGCCGTCCACGTAATGCGCGCGTCGACGAATCCGCTCGTGCCCACGCGCCCCGCCGCCGCCGATGACCCCATCGCAAAGTTCGCCAACGGCAGTTACTGAGCCGCGAACGACGCAAGCCTCTCCACACATCTCCTGACGCGCACACCCCGGCGGCCTCTGCTATCGTGTGTTGTCAAACGCTTGCCAGCATCGATTGCCAAGCGTCGAAGAATCGCAATCAGCCTCGATAAGGAGTGACCTCATGGACCTGGGACTTGCCGGGAAAGTCGTGCTCATCACGGGCGGCAGCAAGGGCATCGGCTTCGCATGCGCGAAGGCATTTGCAGCGGAAGGTGCGCGCGTCGCGATCGTTTCGCGCGATGCAGCGAACCTGGCGCGCGCCCGCGAACAACTGGCGCAGCACGGACACCACGTGCATCTCGCACGCGCCGACCTTCACGAAGCGCACAGCGTGCAGGATGTGGTGGAGGAAGCCACGAGCGCGCTTGGCCCTATCGATATCCTTGTGAATTCCGCGGGCGCGGCGAAACGCTACGATCCCGATCTGCTCGATGCCGACGCCTACAAAGCCGCGATGGAAGCCAAGTACTTCCCATGCATCTATCCGCAGCAAGCGGTGCTGAAAAAAATGGCCGAGCGGCTGAAAGCGGACCCGAAGAGCGATCCGGGCGCGGTTGTGAACATCATCGGAATGGGCGGCAAGATTGCGAGCGATATTCACATTGCCGGTGGCGCGGCAAATGCGGCGCTGATGCTGGCGACGGTTGGTCTCGCACATCATTACGCGAAACTAGGGATTCGCATCAACGCGATCAACCCCGGCGCGACCCTGACGGAACGTGTGGAGGAATCGCTCGCGCTCGAAGCCCAACGGCAAGGCATCACACGCGACGAAGCGCTGGCGCGCAGCCAGGCGAAAGTGCCGCTCGGCCGATACGCCACTCCGGAGGAAATCGCGAACGTTGCATTGTTCCTGGCGAGCCGCCAGGCGAGCTACGTGTCCGGCGCAATCATTCCGATGGACGGCGTTGGCGCACCGTTGATTTAAAAATGAAAACAGGCGACTGATGTCGCCCGTTTCTTCAACTGCCTGACGGCATGCCGGTTTAGAAAAAGTGCCGACCAAGCCACCACGCAACGGCGGCCATTGCGGCAGATGCCGGAATCGTCAGAATCCACGCCCAGACTATGTTCCCCGCCACGCCCCAGCGCACCGCGCTGAACTTCTGCGTCGCGCCGACACCGACGATTGCGCCGGTGATCGTATGGGTGGTCGAGACGGGAATACCCAGAAACGAAGCCACGAACAGCGTGATCGCCCCGCCCGATTCCGCGCAGAACCCGCCGACCGGTTTCAGCTTCGTGATTTTCTGCCCCATCGTGCGCACGATGCGCCAGCCGCCGAAGAGCGTGCCGAGTCCCATCGACAAATAACATCCGCCGATCACCCAGATTGGCGGCGCGTCGGCTGTAACCGATGCATAACCCGCCGCAATCAGCAGCATCCAGATGATGCCGATGGTTTTC
>NZ_CAXTGZ010000513.1:0-4354 GCF_964243625.1 uncultured Caballeronia sp. | reverse complement strand
ACCGCTGATCTACCCGGAAGCGCCGGCCAGCGATATCGGCGAGGAAGCCGAGCATGTCGGAACCGCGCCAGGGTACGCCGGGCCGGTGGGGCTGAACTGCGCCGGGTTCGGATCGAGCGTATGCGTCACTGCCAGTTTTGGGTTCGCCGCGGTTTCATTTGTCTTGAGAGAACTTGCGAAGAAGGCGCTTTAGAAACGAATGGCCGCTTTACCATTTCGGGTGAAGCGGCCATTAAAAGCATTAAGCAAAGTTCTGCAGAAGACTTCTGCTCGATTTGATTTAATACAATTGAAAGAATTAAATTACGCGCATTAAAGTCAGTTCATTGCGCTGCTGAGCTTGCGACGCCAGGCCGAGACCACCTCAGGCTGATGCGCGGCCAGACCAAAAACCGACAGCATGGTCTTGCGGCCAACATCGTCCATGAAAGCGCGGTCGCGCGTGAAGATCGCGAATAGATGCTCCAGCGCGCCGTTGTAGTCGCGGCCCGCAATCAGGCGGTTTGCCAAAGCGAACCGAGCTTCAAGATCATCGGGATTCGCGTTCACCGCGTCGATCAACGCGTCGGCGGGCGGCAGGCTCGCGGCGGCTTCGGCGGCGTCGAGCTCGGTTTTCAGCGCGTTGTACCGGGCATCGATTCCTTGCGTGGTTTTCGGCGACAACAGCTTGTCTTCTTCGCGTGCTTCGTCCGTGCGGCCTGCAGCCAGCAGCCATTCGATCAGGTCCAGGCGGGCGTCGTCGTGACTGGGATCGAGCACGAGCGCCGCCTTGATATGGTCGATTGCCAGATCCGTGTCGCCCGCCTCCAGCGCCGCGTGCGCCGCCCGCAGCTCGGCTTCGGCGCCATCCGGCATCAGCTTTTCAATGAACGCGCGCAACTGGCCTTCCGGCAGCACGCCGATGAACTGATCGACCGCATGGCCATCCGCGAACGCGATCACGTGCGGAATGCTGCGAACCTGGAAGTGCGCCGCGAGTTCCTGGTTTTCATCCACGTTGACCTTGACCAGCTTCCACGTTCCCGCGCCTTCGGTTTCCAGCCGCTCGAGCATGGGTCCGAGCGTCTTGCACGGACCGCACCACGGCGCCCAGAAGTCCACAAGGACCGGCGCTAGCGTGGACGCGGTGATGACATCCTGTTCGAACGTGGCGAGTGTTGTATCCATGGTGTTCCTCATAAGGCGTCTTACAGAAAAGGGCGTGAAGCGACTTCAACAATTCTACGTCGAAGCTTGTGCGGTTTTCCGTGGATACAAGGGGCGCAGCGGGGCCGAGCGGCGTGAAACAGTCGAGCGTGGATTCGGGTGAGGTCAAGTTCGCCGCGGCTTCACGCTTCCGGCGCATTGTTCTCGTGGCGCGGTGCTGGCAACGGAATGAACTCCGTCTCGCCAGGCACATGCCCCATGCGCTGCTCGCTCCACGCGTGCTTCGCGGCTGCGATCTTCTCCTTCGAACTCGAGACGAAATTCCATTCGATGAAGCGCGTGCCGTCGAGCGGCGCGCCACCCAGCAACATGGCGATGGCGCCATTCGTACTGCGCAGGTCGGCGGAAAATCCGTTCTTCAGCACGGCCATCTGGCCCGCCGGCACTTCGTCGCCGTCGATGGTGAGGTCGCCTTCCAGTAAATACACACCGCGCTCTTCGTGCTCTGTATCGAGCGTCACGGCGCTGTCCGGGGTGAATTCTGCTGCGACGTACAACGTCGGCGAGAAGGTGGTGGTCGGCGCCGTTTCGCCGAAAGCGCTGCCCGCGATCACCCGCAAGCGCACGCCGTTGCGTTCGACTAGCGGAAGGGTCGCGGCCGGATGATGCTCGAACGAGGGCGCCACCTCTTCGGCATCGACCGGGAGGCCGATCCACGTCTGGATGCCGTGCATGGTCTGGCCTGCGGCGCGTTCTTCGTCCGGCGTGCGTTCCGAATGCACGATACCCCGTCCCGCCGTCATCCAGTTCACGTCCCCGGGCGAGATCTTCTGCAAGGAACCGAGGCTGTCGCGATGCATGATCGCGCCCTCGAACAGATACGTCACCGTCGCAAGCCCGATGTGCGGATGCGGCCGGACGTCGAGCCCCACGCCGGGCACGAGCGTTGCGGGACCGATATGGTCGAAGAAGATGAACGGCCCGACCGTGCGGACAGCTAGCGCGGGCAACACGCGCCGCACTGTAAGGTTGCCGACGTCGTGCTGGTGTGGCTTGAGAAACGCTTCGATTGTGGAAGACATGTGAACGCTCGGTTGCGTGCTCGGAACTGCAATTCTACTGGGCGCCGGGTTCAAGCATGCATGCGTCATCCGGCGATAGGCCGTAAGGCCTATGGTTCGTGGTTACGCCGATGGTTACCGCAATCCCTGAAAACCGCAGCACTTGAACGTCCCTTTTGCATAAGACAGGAGTTTTGATAATGACCAAAAATACGCTTTTGATCGCCCTTACGGCTGGACTTCTTGCTACCGGCAGCGCTTTCGCGCAGACATCGAGCGACAACTCGACGGCCGGTGACTCCACCGCCGCACCGATGTCGGGCGCCTCTGCGCCGATGAAAAAACATCGTATGCAACGCCACGGCACCAACAAGTCGTCGAATGGCTTGTCGGCTAACAAGAGCAAAACGCCGGCGGTCGAAACGGGCGCTAGCGCCGCAGTGGAAAACGGCCAGGGCAAGTAAATCCCGGGATCTCGAGAAGCGCTTGTGCCGGTCCCGGTACAAGCGCTTTTTCTTTGTTCAAAACTGTCAGCGTGGCCTTGTCCGAATGGGCCATGCCGTGAGTTTGTACAACGCAGTTGCAAAAACGTCCGCTAAAGTATCGATTCACGTGCGATCCAGACGATCGGCGAAGATCGAATACAACTAACGGAGATGGCTGTGTCGCCAAGGGATTTGTTGTCCGCGCTGATCGTGATTCTTGCCTGGGGCGTGAATTTCGTCGTGATCAAGGTCGGTTTGCACGGCGTGCCGCCCATGCTGCTCGGGGCGTTGCGATTCTCGCTGGTGGCGGTGCCGGCGGTGTTTTTCGTCAAGCGCCCGGCCGTTCCCTTTCTATGGGTATTCGCATACGGCGCGACCATCTCGCTTGGTCAGTTCGTGCTGCTTTTCCACGCAATGTCCGTGGGCATGCCTGCGGGTCTCGCCTCGCTCGTCTTGCAGGCGCAGGCGTTTTTCACGCTGATCTTCGCGGCCATGATCCTGGGCGAGCAGATTCGCGGGCCGAACATATTGGGCTTGCTGATTGCCGCGTGCGGGCTCGCCGTGATCGGCATGCAGGCGGGTCACGCCATGACCGTCGCGGGCTTTCTGCTGACGGTGGCGGCATCGGCAATGTGGGGAATCGGAAACGTGATTACCAAGCGCATGGGCAAGGTCGACTTGCTGTCGCTTGTCGTGTGGGCGAGCCTCGTGCCGCCGCTGCCGTTCCTGGCCTTGTCATTGGTGATGGAAGGGCCGGCGCGCATCGAGGCAAGCCTCGCGGCCATTTCCACGACGTCGGTTCTCGCAATCGTGTATCTGGCGTTTATCGCGACGATGCTCGGCTACACGCTGTGGGGAAAGCTGCTGGGGCGTTATCCGGCGAGTCAGGTGGCGCCGTTCTCGCTGCTCGTGCCCATTGTGGGACTGGCATCGGCCGCACTGCTGCTCGACGAAGGACTGAGCTCCATGCAGTTTGTCGGCGCGGTCCTGGTTATGGCCGGGCTGGTCGTGAATGTGTTCGGTGGATGGTTGAGGCAACGGTTGATGCCGGCGCGCTGAGACGCCGGCATGGTGCATTGCTTCAGGTCATCCGGCTCTTCGCCAAGGGCGGGTTCGCCGCGAAATATCGCTTGATGCCTTTCATGATCGCGTTGGCCATCTTGTCGCGATACGCGTCGTCGTTCAGGCGCTGCTCTTCTTCCGGGTTACTGATGAACGCGGTTTCCACAAGAATGGACGGAATATCCGGCGCCTTCAGTACGGCAAAGCCGGCTTGCTCCACCGAGCCCTTGTGCAGCTTGTTGATATCGCCGATCTCGTTGAGCACGAAATTGCCATAGCGCATGGAATCGCGGATCTGGGCAGTCGTGGACATGTCGAAGAGCGCTCGGTTGACGCTTGCATCCTGGGTTGTCACGTTGATGCCGCCAATGGAATCCGACGAGTTCTCCTTGTTCGCCATCCATCGTGCAGCCGCGCTCGATGCGCCATGATCGGATAACGCAAACACGGACGACCCACGCGCGGATGGCGTGGTGAACGCATCGGCGTGAATCGATACAAACAGGTCCGCGCCCACGCGGCGCGCCTTCTGCACACGCACGTTGAGCGGCACGAAGAAGTCGTTGTCGCGCGTCATCATGGCGCGCATGTTGGGTTGGG
>NZ_CAXTGZ010000512.1:0-4354 GCF_964243625.1 uncultured Caballeronia sp. | reverse complement strand
GGGGTTCGTGTTTTATATGCTTGTGGAACGGCCCGCCATGCATTGGTCGGCTAGTTTTAAGCGGAAAGCTTGAGGGGTTTCGGATCGCATCTTTGAGTACAAACGAAGAGCCCCGCATAAGCGGGGCTCTTCGTTTCAGCGACCGGCCTCCGAACTCATCCCCGCTTCGACCTTCCCCTCCCGGCAACATCCGACAGGATCTTCTGCACGCTTTCTACATACCGCTCCGTGCCGAAGCGGTTGATCGCGTTTGCATAACCCTGCTCGACCAGGCGGCCGCGCAAGTCCGCATCGGCGGACAGCTCGCCAAGCACGCCCGCCAGTTCAGTCACATCTCCCGGCGTGCACAGGATGCCGTTCTCGCGATTCGTCACGATATCCACCACACCGCCGGCACGCGCGGCCACGACCGGCCGCTTCGCCAGCATGCCTTCGATGATCACGCGACCGAACGGCTCCGGACTGATCGACGTATGCGCGATGACATCGACTGCTTTCATGCACGCCGCAATGTCATGCTGGAACCCCAGAAAATGCACGCGATCCCCAATCCCGTGCTCAAGCACATAAGCCCGCAATTCCGCCTCGTAAGCATCCTCGCCAAAGAGGGCGGCGCCTACCAGCACGGCGTGCATGTCGGGCGCCTCCAGCAGCGCCTCGAGCAACACGTGCTGCCCTTTCCAGCGCGCGAGCCGGCTGAACGATCCGACCAGAAACGCATCCTGCGGCAAACCAAAACGCGAGCGCAATTCATGTTGCGCGACCGCTTCGAGTTCCGTGAACGGCTCGGCTGAAATGCCGTTGAACACCACATCCAGACGCTCTTCTTTCATCCGCGTCAACGCGGTAAGCGCGACCGCCGACGCAGTCGAATTGGCGATCACACGTTCCAGCATCAGCTTCGTGCACCACTTGATGATGGTGAGCTGCGTCTTGCCGAAATGCTCGGGGCTGACGATATCGCGAAGATGCCACACGACCGGCCGCCGTGAGATCAGGCCCGCGATTGCGCCAACGACCATCGCGCGCTGAGTGTTCACATAGATTACGTCGGAGTTGCGGGATTTTTCCAGCGTGCCGCGCACGAGTCCCATCACGCCGCCGATCATGCCGGCACTCGGCCGTTTCATGCCGCTGTCCTTGCTCACGCCGCCGAGCGCGGCGCCATCGAGCACGTCGACCTTGATGCCGACCGCTTCCAATGCAATGCGAAACGGACCGTCATCGAAGAGAACTGTCTCGTTGTTGCCGCGCATGTTCTTCATGACCTCGAGCAGCGATAATTCCGCGCCGCCGAGCACGCCGCTTTGATCGACTGCGAGCACGCGCATGCCATCGGCGGCTTCGTTGTCTTCGTCCTGCTTCGGCGTTGTCGTCTTGACCTTGCGCACGAGGGGAACCGGCGGCAACGCCGGCGGTGGCAGCGTGAACTGCGGTGCGACGCTCTGCACGTAGGCGCGCAGGTTATCGCGGAAATGCCTCACCGAAAAACGCTCGGCATTCGCGCGGCAATCCGCAGGTTCGATCTTCACCGCGCCGAGCTCGAAGCCATCGACGGCATCGATGATCGATTCGGTCGTTTGTTCATCGAAGAAGAGGCCCGTCGGACATGCGTTCGAACTGTCGAGCACGGTTTCCAGCGCACCGCCCTTCCCGTAAGCAATCACGGGCGTTCCGCACGCCTGCGCCTCGACCACCGAGATGCCGAAGTCTTCTTCGGCCGCAAACACGAACGCCTTCGCGCGACGCATCTTGTCCTGCAAGACCGCGAACGGCTGATATCCCATGATCTCGATGTTCGCGGTCGCCTTCGCTCGGATCTTGCGCATGTCGGGACCATCGCCGATCACCACCAGCTTGCGCTCGGGCATCTTTGCAAACGCCTCGACGATCAAGTCGATCTTCTTGTACGGCACCATGCGCGACGCGGTCAGATAGAAGTCCTCTTTCACCTCGCAAAGCTGGAATGCATCGACATCTACCGGCGGAAAGATCACATGCGAATCGCGGTGATACACCTTGTTGATTCGCCGCGAAATGAACTCCGAATTCGCGATGAAATGATCCACCGAATTCGACGTCCGGATATCCCAGTTGCGCATGTAGTGCAGCACAAGACGCGCGAGTCCCGACTTGATGCCGACCGTGAGGTTGGATTGCTGCAGATACTGATGCTGCAGGTCCCACGCATAGCGGATGGGCGAATGCACGTAGCTCACGTGGATCTGATCCGGACCGGTGAGGATGCCCTTCGCGACCGCATGGCTGCTCGAGATCACGAGGTCGTAACCGGAGACATCGAGTTGCTCGATGGCAAGCGGCATCAACGGCAAGTACGATCGATACCGCTTCTTCGCCTGCGGCAACTTCTGGATGAACGACGTGGTGACCTTCTTGCCGCGCATCCACGCGCGCTCCTCCATGAAGTCGACCACGCTGAACAGATCGGCTTCCGGAAAGCAGATAAGGATCTGTTCCAGCACCTTCTCGGCGCCTGCGAATGCGACGAGCCAGTCGTGCACGATCGCTACGCGCGGTACCCGCTTTGCAACCCGTGCGCGATGCTTTGGCGGCGCATCCATCACGGAAGGCGGATTCACATCAGTGCGGTCAGCGTGATCCTGAACCGGGTCGATGAGCACTTCATCGAGATCATGTCTCATTCGCCACTCCTCACCTCAAACCGTGGATTTCACGCGTCGTTTCAGACGCGTACTCAACTCGCGAACAAAGCTGCGCGCCATGGAGCGCAGCGCGGGTCGCGTCAACAGGGAACAGCCGGCATTGAGGCCTGCAATAACGAACGCCGCGGCAATCGACTGCAACGGGTATTCAATTGGATCGATGAGGTAAGCGACACCGAGTCCCGCGACAAGAAACGCGAGGTGCAGGAGCATGTCGGCGGCGATTGGCCGGGCGTTGACGCGTGAGATCCACAGCAGCAGACCGTAGTCGACGAGCGAACGCGCGACGACCACGCTCGCCGCGCCGATGGGACCGAAGTGCGCAATACCGAACCACAGCGCCGTCACGAAGAACGGCAGTTGCACGAGGCCGATGCGCGCGGCTGTAGCGGGATTGATCTGCGACTGGATCATGATGCGCGTGACGCTTGCCTGCCCGACAAGCCACACGCCGATGATCAGGATCCGGCCAACGGGTGCGCTCGCGACGGCGATTTCCTGCCCGACCCACAGATGCAGAAACGGTGCGAGCACGAGCATCACGAACAACGCGATCGGTGTGAACACTCCGTTCAGGAACTCGAGCGACTGGCGGACCATTGCATCGGCGTGATCGCGCTTGATTGCCGACAGCCGCGGAAACAACGTCCGCACCAGCGAATTCGGCAACATGTTCAAACGCGTGACGAGGTTCTGCGGCACCGTGTAGTAAGTTACGAACCGCGCGCCGAGATTTGCGCCGAGAAGGATGCGATCGAGCGAATCGGTGATCATGCTGGAGATGGTTGCAACCAGCATCCATCCGCCGAATTTGAACAAACCGCCGGCCACGCCAAGTTGCGGCCATTCGATGCGTTTGATGTCGAGCACCTTGATGCTCGCGCGGGCAAGCAGCACGACCGCGATAACACGCGCGACCACGGCGGCGGCAAGCACCGTCTGCAGGTTCGGCGCGATCTTCCATGCAGCCGCGAGCGGCAACAACTGGAAGAGGAACGTGCCGATTGTCTGGTTCGTGTTGTAGATACCGAAGCGTTCGACGCCGTTGATGGCGCCCGCGCATACCCATGAAACGTTTGCGATGGGGATGGCGAGCGCGAGCCACGGAAGCGCGTGATAGACCTCGCGCTGCATGTCCGGGGATGTGTGTGCCACGTAGGCCGTGTAGGCGAAAGCGCCGAAGTAGATCAGCGCTCCGCCGATGATTCCCGTGCCCAGGTTGAGCCAGATGGCGCTCCAGAAAACGCGCGAGCGGGCTTCGGGGTCGTTTGCTGCGTGCGCCTTCGAAATTTGATGCTGCGCGGCCATGCCCATGCCGAGATCGAGAATGCCGAAGTAGCCGATAAGCGTCCAGACGAGGCTGATGACGCCATAGCGTTCGACACCTACGAGATGGATGTAGGCAGGTACGGTGATCAGGGAGACGAAGGTGGGCAGCACCAGTCCCGAGAAGTTGATCGCCATGTTTTTGATTAACGATTTTTCCATCGGGGGCGGGTCGTTGGCTGTTGGTTTTAGGGGGTGAAGGTTTTGGGTGTTGTGGGGCGGGGTTAATGCCGGGTTGTTGCTCTTAATGTCTTCGCACGTTACTTGTTAGTTATCCTCTTTATCGCCGTTAGCCACTGTGCGTGGCGGCACTTCATTTCTTTTTCCAACGGCGAAAAAGAAAC
>NZ_CAXTGZ010000511.1:0-4372 GCF_964243625.1 uncultured Caballeronia sp. | reverse complement strand
CGCCGCGGCAACGCTGCACTGGCTGGAATCCTGGCTTGCGCACGACATGGCTTACCGGCTGCTGGCGGAAATGCGCATCGCACTGTTCGCCAAGCTGGAGCGCCTCGCTCCCGCCTACCTGCTGCGCCGGCGCTCCGGCGACCTCGTGGCGCTGGCGACCCAGGACGTCGAGACGGTCGAGTACTTCTACGCCCACACCGTGGCGCCGGCTTTTGTCGCCATCGTGATCCCGGCCAGCGTGCTGACGCTGCTGGCATGGGCGGCCTGGCCGCTCGCGCTCGTCCTGCTGCCCTTTCTCGCCTGGGCCGGACTGACACCGGTATTCGCACGCAGCAAGATCGACCGTCTCGGCAGCCGGGCGCGCGCAGCATTGGGACAACTCGGCGCGCATCTCACGGAGACGATCCAGGGTCTCGCGGAACTCGCAGCCTTCCAGGCGACCGGCCGCCGTCGCGCCGTTTTCCTCGCCGACATTGAGGCATACCAGCAGCAGCGGTCCGCCCTGCTGGACGATCTCTCGCGCCAGAGCGCCGCGCTGGAAATCGCAACCGGACTGGGCGGCCTGGCGGTGGCCCTGACGGGCGCCGTGCTCGCCGCGAACGGCTGGTTTGCGCCCCAGTGGCTGCCGTTGCTCGTGCTGGTTTCCGTGGCCGCCTTCATGCCCGTTGCCGAGATCGGCCAGGTTGCACGCCAGTTGGCCGATACGATCGCGTCTACGCGCCGCCTGCATGTCGTCGAAGCAGAGACGGAGCCGGTCACCGATGGCGATTTGCCGGTCCCCGCAAACCCGCAAGTACGGCTCGAGTCGGTGAGCTTTGCGTACCCGGGCCGCAGCGCACCGGCGCTCGACCGCGTGAGCTTTGCCGTGCGTCCCGGCAGCACCGTGGCGCTGGTCGGCGCCTCGGGCGCGGGCAAGTCGACGGTAGCCAATCTGCTGCTGCGCTTTTGGGATCCGCAGCAAGGCGTCATCACGCTGGGCGGCGTCGACTTGCGCCGGCTTCGTCTCGCTGACTTGCGCAGTCATATCGCGCTGGTGGCGCAGGACACGTATCTCTTCAACGATACGCTGGAGGCCAACATCCGTCTGGCCGGCCGGGATGTCTCAGACGCAGATGTACGCCGCGCGCTGGATCGTGCCGCGCTGAGCGATTTCGTCGACCGGTTGCCGGATGGCCTTGCGACCCGGGTGGGCGAGCGCGGCGTGCAGTTGTCGGGCGGGCAGCGTCAGCGGGTGGCGATCGCCCGCGCGTTCCTGAAGGACGCGCCGATACTGATCATGGACGAAGCGACTTCGCATCTCGACACCATCAGCGAGCAGCAGATCCGCACGGCCCTTGGTGAACTGATGAAACAACGGACCTCGATCATCATCGCGCATCGGCTGTCGACGATTCAGAATGCCGACACGATTCTCGTGATGGACGGCGGCCGGGTCATCGAGGCCGGCAGCCATGCCGAACTGCTCGCTGCGCGCGGCGCATATGCGAGACTGGTTGCGCATCAGTCGGGCGGGCTCGCCGCGTAGGGCATCGGCGGTCGATGCAGAGGTTGCTGCGCCCCATTTGGCAAAACGGCGCGCGCCGCAACGCTCACGCCCGATACCACTTGGGGTAGAACTCCCTGACGGCATCGCCATCGGTTCTCAACGCATGGCAGCCGTCGAGCTGGAATGGTTGCTGGCTGTTCGACGCGTTGATCTCCTCGCTCATTGTCTGGAACGCAGCCGTCGCCACGCCGCCGATGAGTTCGGTCAGATGCGTGCAGCCCTTCGTGCCGCCGAACAGCGCACGTGTCTCGCGCGTGAAGCCGGCCGCGAGCTTGAGGCCGATCAGCTTCCTGTACTCCGGCCCGATGACATCGCAGAAACCGGGATACGGCACGACTTCGGATTCCGCGTGTGCATCGACGATCAGGAAATCCGTGTTGACCGTGATCCGCAAGCGCATCTGGTGGATCGCTTCACCGGCCAGACGCACGACACCGCTCGAATGACGATCGTAGGTTTTCGTATCGCGCAGCACACCTTCGATGTCATACAGCCCGTCTTCGCGCCGATAGCCGCTGAGTTCGATACGCCGCACATGCAGGAGTTGACGTTCCATGGGCTCAGCGCGTGAAGCTCGCAACAATGCGTTTCGCCTTGTCGACGATAGGTTTGTCGACGAGCTTGCCGTCCACGGCGATCGCGCCCCTCGGATTCTCGGCGAGCTTTGCCAGCACGCGCTCGGCCCAGGCAAAGTCCGCATCGCTCGGAGCGAAGCCGCGATTCACTGCCTCGACCTGCTTCGGATGAATGCACAGCTTTGCACCAAAGCCGAAGCGCCGGCCGGAGGCGGCATCGGCGGCGATCAGGTCGGCATCGTCAATCGATAAAGTCACGCCGTCGACCGGCGCCGCGAGCCCCGCATAACGCGACTCGATCACGAATTGCGAGCGCACGTAGTCGAGCTCGCGGCCGCTGTCCTCCACACCTGCATCGACGCAATAATCGAACGAACCGAATGCAAGCCGTGACACCGCCTTTTCATGCGCGATCGCCCGCATCTCCACCACGCCCGCCACGCTCTCGATCAGCGCGATAAGCGACACCGCCTTGCCGCAACGCGACGCAATATCCGCCAGTTCGCTAGCGGCTTCGGCCTTTGGGACCATGATGCGCGTGACCGCTGACTCGCGCAGCATTTTCACATCGTCCTCGTGCCAGGGCGTGCCGTATGCGTTGACACGAATCACGACGCGTTCCTTGTCGATATCCGGCAAGCCATCCCGCAGCCACTTCGATAAACCCTCGCGCGCCTGGATCTTGCCCTCGGGCGCGACCGCATCTTCCAGATCGATCACGACCTGATGCGCGGCCGTTGCAAGCGCCTTGGAAAACCGCTCCGGACGATCGCCCGGTACGAAGAGATAACTATGAAGCGGCATGCATGTCTCCTGACTTGAGCATCAACCGGACGTCCAGTCGCGCTGGAATGTTTCCGAATAACTGAAACGGTCGGCCGGATGAATGCTGAACGCGGCCTCGACAATCTCGCCGCGCCGGTTGAGGTATCGGCGGCACAACCAGAGCGCCGGTGACCGCGCCTTTGCGTTGACCAGCGAGGCGATGGCCGCCGGCAAGGCGATCGCCCGGATCTCCTGCTGCACTTCCACTATCCTCTCGCCGAACTGTTTTTCGATAAGCGTATAGAGCGGCACATGCGATTCGCGTTCGCTCACCACGAGCGAACGAAATGCCGGTTGAATGAATACTTCGGTATGGCAGATCGGATCGGGGCTGTCGCCCGAACGGCGCAAGCCCGCAATGCGCAGCCACGTCTCGCCGGGGCCGGCCTTCAGCAGCTCGCAAACGGCGGGGTCGCGCACCTCGGTCGTGTCCTTCGTCAGGATCTCGAGAACGGTGTCCGCCGTATAGCGATGCAGGTCGCTCAACTGCTGCATGACCTGCCGATACCCGCCTTCGGATCGAACCGCCTTGACAGTCGTGCCGACCCCCGCCTGCCGCACGACCATGCCGAGTTGCACCAGTTGCTTCACGGCCTCGCGCACAGTGGAACGGCTTGCGCCGAACTGCTCGCATAGCTCGAACTCGGTCGGTATTGTCGAGCCCACCGGAAACCTGCCGCTCTGAATTTCGTTGACGAGCGTCTGCGCCAATTGCACATAACGCGGTTGCTGACCCAGGACTGTGACCATCGGCTCTTGCGTGAGTAAGGGTGAACGGATTAAACGGGGTGAATGCGCCCGTTCGGACCCGTCACGCAAGCCTTCGGAGCTCATTGCACGACGGCCTTCTCGCGAAGCGAGGCGATCCGTTCAGCATCGTAACCGAGTTCCGCGAGCAGCCTGTCCGTATCCTGGCCCAGATCCGGGGCTGCGCGCAGTGGCAGCGCCTCATTCACGCGCACCGGCGCCGCCACGCCGCGGATCTTCCCGAAGCGCGGATGCTCGGCATTGACCACGCCCTCGCGCTCCGCCACGAAAGGATTGTCGAGCGCCTGCCTGACGTCGTAGACCGGCGCCGCGGGCACACGGCCCCCGAAACGCTTGAGCCACTCTTCGGTCGTTGCCGTGGAAAGCGCGGTATCGAGTTCCTTTTCAAGCAAGTCCCGGTTGAGCAGCCTTGCCTTGAAATTGTTGAAGCGTTCGTCCGTGACCCACGACGGTTTGTCGAGGACCTCGGCCAGCACACCCCAGAATTTCTCCTTGTTGCACATCAGGAAGATCCAGCCGTCCTGTGTCTTGTACAACTGGCTCGGCGTGAGCGAAGGATGCGCCGAGCGGCGATCGCGCCCCGTCACCACGTCGCCGTTCAGGTACCACGTCGCGACATAAGCGAGATTGTGCATGGCGACATCGAAGAGACTGACGT
>NZ_CAXTGZ010000510.1:0-4382 GCF_964243625.1 uncultured Caballeronia sp. | reverse complement strand
TGGAACGAACCCTTCGCCAGCTCCGACAGGTCCGACACTGCTTCCTTGTGGCGCAGCAGCGACTTCGGCGTGGCGACGATCAGCGGCTTCCTGAACAAGCGGATCATCTGGCGGCGCAACAGATGGAAAATCTGCGCCGGCGTGGTCGGCTGGACCACTTGCATGTTGTGATCCGCGCAAAGCTGCAGGAATCGTTCGATACGCGCCGACGAGTGCTCCGGACCCTGGCCTTCATAGCCATGCGGCAAGAGCATGGTGAGACCTGAAACACGGCCCCACTTCACTTCGCCCGACGAGATGAACTGGTCGATCACAACCTGCGCGCCGTTCACGAAGTCACCGAATTGCGCTTCCCATGCAACCAGCGTGTTCGGCTCTGCAGTGGAGTAGCCGTACTCGAAACCGAGCACTGCTTCTTCCGACAACACCGAGTCGATCACCGTGAACTTCGCCTGACCATCGGCGATGTTCTGCAGCGGAATATACGTGCCGTCGTTCCAGCGTTCGCGGTTTTGATCGTGCAGAACAGCGTGACGATGCGTGAACGTGCCCCGGCCCGAATCCTGGCCTGTCAGACGCACGGCATAGCCCGATGCCACCAGCGACGCATACGCGAGATGCTCGCCCATGCCCCAGTCGAGCTTCGATTCGCCACGGCCCATTGCACGGCGGTCGTTGATCACGCGCTCGACCAGCGGATGCACCTTGAAGTTTTCCGGAATCGTGGTGATACGCTCGGCCAGACGCTTGAGTTCAGCGAGCGGCACGGCGGTATCGGCTGCGTCGGTCCACTTGCGGTTCAGGAACGGAACCCAGTCCACCGCGTACTTGCTCTTGTAGTTCGAGAGCACCGGATCGACCGTGTGATGGCCGTCATCCATTGCCTGGCGATACGCCTTCACGTAACCATCGGCGTCTTCCGCCGTGATCACGCCTTGCTGCACGAGCTTTTCAGCGTACAGCGCGCGCGTGCCCGGATGCTTCGCAATCGTCTTGTACATCAGCGGCTGCGTGACCGCCGGCGTGTCCTGCTCGTTGTGACCCAGCTTGCGGAAGCAGATGATGTCGACAACCACGTCCTTGTGGAACTGCATGCGGTAGTCGATAGCGAGCTGCGTACACAGCACGACCGCTTCCGGATCGTCGCCGTTCACGTGCAGCACCGGCGCTTCGATCATCTTCGCCACGTCCGAGCAATACAGCGTCGAGCGCGCATCGCGCGGGTCCGACGTCGTGAAGCCGATCTGGTTGTTGATGACGATATGCAGCGTGCCGTGCGTGCCGTAACCACGCGTTTGCGCGAGGTTCAGCGTTTCCATGACCACGCCCTGACCGGCAAACGCCGCGTCACCGTGAATCTGGACCGGCAGCACTTGCAGGCCGTCGACGTCGCCGCGACGATCCATACGCGCCTTCGCCGAACCTTCGACCACAGGGTTCACGATTTCGAGGTGCGAAGGGTTGAATGCGAGCGAGAGGTGGACCGGGCCGCCGTCGGTCGAAACGTCCGACGAAAAACCCTTGTGATACTTCACGTCGCCGGCCGGCAGGTCATCGACGTGCTTGCCTTCGAATTCGGCGAAAAGATCGGCCGGCATCTTGCCAAGCGTGTTCACCAAGACGTTCAAGCGTCCACGGTGAGCCATGCCGATGATGATTTCCTGCACGCCTGCAGCGCCCGCGTGACGCACGACTTCGTCCATGGACGCGATAAAGCTTTCGCCGCCTTCCAGCGAGAAGCGCTTCTGTCCGACATACTTGGTGTGCAGGAAACGCTCGAGCCCTTCCGACGCCGTCAGGCGCTGGAGGATGTGCTTTTTCTTGTCGGCGGAGAAATTCGGGGTCGAACGGATCGATTCGAGCCGCTCCTTCCACCAGCGCTTCTGTTCCGGGTCGCTGATGTACATGAACTCGGCGCCAATCGTGCCGCAGTACGTATCGCGCAACGCCTTGACGATTTCACGCAACGACGCCTGCTCGAGCCCGAAATACAGGTTCTGCGCATGGAACGTCTGGTCCATGTCGGCTTCGGTGAAGTCGTAGAAAGCGGGTTCGAGCTCGGGAATCGTCGGGCGCTCGCGGCGCTTCAGTGGATCGAGGTTGGCCCATTGGGAGCCGAGGAAGCGGTAAGCACCGATCAGCGACTGAACGAAGACCTGCTTACGAGCTGTCGCCAGATCAGCACTGCTCTCGCGCGGCACAAAGCCATTCGATTTCGCGCGCTGAGCGAACGACTCCACGATCGGGCCGTGGGCCACGTCGTTGTGATTCGACCCATCCGATGCGGGCACGTTTTGCAACGCATCGAAATAGGTACGCCAGGTCTCGGGCACTGACGCGGGATTATCGAGATATGCCTCGTACTGTTCTTCGACATACGGGGCATTACCGCCGAACAAATAGGAGTTCAGCTGGGATTGCTTCATCATTTTTACGCTCACCTTTCTTCGAGTTTCTCGAGAAATAGCGGGTTACTCAACCTTCCGCAACACGGCCTGACCGTTTAGCGGATTGCGCGAATCAAGTCTGCTTGGAAGGACCTAAAACTGGCAATGCATCCGCTAGCATAGCACATATCATTAAATCAACGCGCCGACGGCCGCGCCCGGAAAGCTTGTCCGGCGGGCTTTCGGAGACCTTTCGCGAATAAGGGACACATGCGAAGGAAAGTTGCAGCGCAATAAAAAAGCCACCCAAGGGTGGCTTTTCTTCGCATGTCAACGGACTGGATCAGTCCACTGCGCCCTTGCGGCTGGCGCTGCGACGCTCGTGTTCCTTCAGATAGCGCTTGCGCAGACGGATGGATTGCGGCGTGACTTCGACCAGTTCGTCGTCATCGATAAATTCAACCGCGTATTCCAGCGACATCTGGATCGGCGGCACGAGGCGCACCGCTTCGTCCGTTCCCGACGAACGCACGTTGGTCAGTTGCTTGCCCTTGATCGGGTTCACAACCAGATCGTTGTCACGGCTATGAATGCCGATGATCATGCCTTCATAAAGCGCATCACCCGGCGAAACGAACATGCGGCCGCGATCTTGCAGCTTCCACAATGCGTAGGCGACAGCAGCACCGTCGTCCTGCGAAATCAGCACGCCGTTACGACGCTCGCCAACACCGCCTTCCTTCACCGGCTGATACGAATCGAACGTGTGGCTCATCAGGCCAGTGCCGCGCGTGAGCGTCAGGAATTCCGACTGGAAGCCGATCAGGCCACGTGCCGAGATACGGTACTCAAGACGCGTACGGCCACGGCCGTCCGACGCCATGTCGAGCATCTCGCCCTTGCGGCGGCCCAGCTCTTCCATCACGCCGCCCTGGTTTGCGTCTTCCATGTCGACGGTCAGGTTTTCATACGGCTCATGCTTCACGCCGTCGACTTCCGTCATCACCACGCGCGGACGCGACACGGCGAGCTCATAGCCTTCACGACGCATGTTTTCCACAAGAATGGTCAGGTGCAGTTCGCCACGGCCCATCACTTCGAACGTGGTTTCGTCACCGGTTTCATTCACACGCAGCGCGACGTTGTGGTTCAGTTCCTTCATCAGGCGGTCGCGGATCTGACGGCTCGTGACGAACTTGCCTTCGCGACCGGCCAGCGGTGACGAGTTCACCAGGAAGTTCATGGTCAGCGTGGGTTCGTCCACGGTAATCATGGGCAACGCTTCCGGGGTATCCACGGCGCAAATGGTCACGCCGATGCCGATTTCTTCAATACCGTTGATCAGCACGATGTCGCCGGCTTCAGCCTCTTCAACCTGGACGCGCTCCAGGCCCTTGAACGACAGGACCTGATTGATCTTGCGGTTCAGGATTGGGCCGTCAGCACCCGTGCGCACGGCGACAGCCATGCCCGGCTTGATGCGCCCGCGCGTGATCCGGCCAATGCCGATACGGCCGACATACGACGAAAAGTCGAGCGACGTGATCTGGAGTTGCAGCGGCGCGTCCGGATCGGCCGGGCGAACCGGAACGTGTTCCAGCACGGCGTCGAACAGCGGACGCATGTCGCCTTCGCGCACGTCCGGGTTCAGTCCGGCATAACCATTCAGGCCCGACGCGTAGACGATCGGGAAATCGAGTTGTTCTTCCGTGGCGCCCAGCTTGTCGAACAGGTCGAACGTCTGGTTGATCACCCAGTCGATCCGCGCGCCCGGCCGGTCGACCTTGTTGATCACAACGATAGGCTTGAGGCCGAGCGCCAGCGCCTTCTTTGTCACGAAGCGCGTTTGCGGCATCGGACCTTCGACGGCGTCGACCAGCAACAACACTGAGTCGACCATGGACAGCACGCGTTCGACTTCACCGCCGAAGTCGGCGTGTCCCGGCGTGTCCACGATATTGATGTGCGTGCCTTCGTACTCGACCGCGCAGTTCT
>NZ_CAXTGZ010000509.1:0-4398 GCF_964243625.1 uncultured Caballeronia sp. | reverse complement strand
CGGCGCGATCCTGAAGGCCGAGGTCGCGGATCTGCTCGTGTTCGTGCGCACATATGGGCTGACCGCGCTCGATGTGCTCGGCATGGCTGCGGGGGCGTTCTTGGCGTATCGATGGGTGCGACGCCTGCAGTTTCGCCGATGGCTCGCGAAGTACCGGATATCGCCCGAGCAGCTCGATGAAATGATGCGCTCCGATGCGCCGCCCGTCATTTTCGATGCCCGGCCGGAAGAGATCCGGCGCAAGGAGGCGCACAGGATCAAGGGCGCGTTGCCGCTGGATCTGCAGGCATCGGGGAAAATCGATGAGATGTTTCGCGAGCGCGAGGTGGTGGTCTATTGCGTGTGTCCGAACGAGGCGACGGCCAAGCAGATCGTGCGGCAGTTAAAGGCGAAGGGGTTCTCGAATGTACGGCCGCTGAAGGGCGGGCTGGATGCCTGGGAGAAGAAGGGGTTTCCGGTCGAGGCGATTCCTTTGGGCGGTGGGCGTGGTGCTGATGTTGAGGATGCTTCGTTCGATGATCAGGACTCGATGGGCGATATGGTTACCGTTCGGGCTACGGCGCCGGAGTGAGGGTTTGGTGGTTTGTTGGTTTGCTAATTGGAGTTGCATCGGATGACGCTGTTGGATGGGGTGAATCCCTCGCAACTTTTTGGCTTGCCCATGCCCGATGTGGCAACGCTCGACCACGGCGTGCAAGTGCCCTTTGTACAGACCGGGCACGAGCACCAGGAAGTCATGCTGTTTATTCACGGCTCGCTTTGCGACTTTCGATACTGGAAGCCGCAGTTGGGGCCGCTTGGCAGGCAGTATCGATGTGTCGCGCCGAGTCTTTCGCATTACTGGCCTTCCGGGAGGGCAGGGGCGCTTGGGGTGGCGGGGGATTCACGGCCGTTTAGCTGGGATGCCCATGTTGATGAGATGGGGCAGTTTATCGAGCGGCTTGGGGTGGGAGCGGTGAATGTTGTCGGGCATTCGAGGGGTGGGTGTGTGGCGTTTCATCTCGCCGTCCGGTATCCGGAGATGGTGAAGTCGCTGGTGCTGGCTGATCCCGGTGGGGCGGTGGCTCGGGCTGGTGATGATGCTAGGGCGAGGACGGTGCTGCCCGCGCCTGTTAATGCGCTGAGGGCCAAAGCAGCGGAGTTGATTGCTGCGGGTGAGGTCGATGCGGGATTGGAGTTGTTTGTCGATTCAGTGAGCCGGCCCGGGTTCTGGGCGCGGAGTCCGAAAGAGTTTCGGGCCATGGCGATGGATAACGCCGATACCTTGGCGCTTCAATTTCGCGATCCTTTGCCCTCCTACAATGCAAGCGCTGCGGCGAGGGTGCGATGCCCTACGCTGCTTATCGAAGGGGAGAAGAGTCCGAAGATGTTTCGGGATGCGGTGGGAGCGTTGGAAAGGTGGATCGATGGGGCAAGGCGGGTGACGATTGAAGGGGCGTCGCATGGGATGAATGTTACGCATGCGGGGGTGTTTAATCGGGCAGTGAGTGAAATGGGCCGTGCTCTTTACTGAGCGACAGCCATTACTAAAAGTGCTGTCCAGCTCCGACGCTCAAAGAGCGTCGTCAAATTCAAAGCAGATCAGCAAGATCTTGACGGACAAGAGTTTCCTCGATTGAGGGATGACCATCCCTGAAGCGTCCGATTATAAGACGCGTAAGGGAGTGCGGAAAGGCGCTCTCTGTGAACAGGATCGTCACTTTTAAGTAAGAAGGACTTCTTGTATTGCTCGATCTTAATCTTTGCCGTTACCTCCTTGCCCGCCGGAGCAACGTGTTCGCTTGATGCGCCGATATGAGCCCTGATAATCGGGGCAGCAATTTCGATTTCACTTAGATGCGTCTGGTCGCGCATAACCTGCAATATTGATGTGCATGCAGGGTTCACCGCTGCGACCCAATTTGAATCGCGTCGATTCGATTCATATTCGGTTGAGTTCAGGCCGAAAAGATCGGTTGGTAACCTTATGCCTCCTGATTCTGGAACCAGGAAAAAACAACGCTTATGTCCCAGTCGCCCGATAAAAAGCCCAAGCTCGAAGAGGACATTGTCTCGTACCACCTGATGTTGCTCGGATCTCATTATAAAGTGTCGTCCGGGCTAAATACGAAAATACCGAACTGCGAATCGTCTAGTTCGTCAATTAGACTATTCAACGCGAAAGAAGATGGTTGAAAAACACCACTCTTCCAAACGGTGCACTCTGCATCCCGAGTTAGATTTGTATGGATTGCATTAGCAATCGGGATCCCTTCTCGGGAAGAACCTATAAATACCCTTGGCTTCATCAGTCCTCCTAGGGTTCAACATGAGTGCATCGCAAATTCAGCGACGGGCATGATCGTATAACGCTGTGCTGAGGTTTGACGTCAAGTCGCAAATTTTTACTTTTGGTGACGTTAAGAGAATTGACGCACGACTAAAAATTTCGCGATTGGTGCGTCGCATTGACGCATATTTGTTACGGTGGGCTGATAGAAACAATCGAAAAAGATGACTTTGCCAAATGCGGTAACCGCGACAAAAGATCGTGGATGTTCAACGCAAAAAAGGCTTTGCGGAGTTATCCGCAAAGCCTTTTTCTTACAACTTGGTGGCGAATCAGGGATTCGAACCCCGGACCTGCGGATTATGATTCCGTCGCTCTAACCGGCTGAGCTAATTCGCCAAGAGATCGAGATTATGAAGAGGGTTGCAAAACCTGTCAACCCCTTCCAAGCTGATTCCTATCGACAAGTGGGTTAGGCGGCAGCAGTGCTATCCGCCGCCGCCGGACGATCAATCCGAGTCATAAACCGCCGTCCCCCGGGTCTCCTTCACAAACAGCATCCCGATCACGAACGCGGCCACGGCAATCACAATCGGGTACCACAGTCCCGAAAAGATATTCCCCTTCGCCGCCACGATAGCAAACGCCGTAGCCGGCAGAAACCCGCCGAACCAGCCATTGCCAATGTGATACGGCAGCGACATCGACGTGTACCGGATCCGCGCCGGGAACATCTCCACGAGCATCGCGGCAATCGGCCCATACACCATCGTCACGTAGATCATCATGATGGTCAGGATCACGATAGCCATCGGCCAGTTGATCAGCGCCGGATCAGCCTTCGCCGGATATCCCGCCGACTTCAGCGTGCCCGCAAGCGTCTTGTCGAACGCGGCGCCTTGGACCTTCGCATCGGCGGCCTTGCCGTCATACGTGTTCACCACCGTGTCGCCCACCTTGATCTGCGCGACCGTCCCGGCCGGCGCAGCCACGTTCTCGTAGTTCAATCCGGCCTTCGACAACGCACTCTTGGCAATATCGCAGGAGCTCGTGAACTTCGATGTACCCACCGGGTTGAACTGGAACGAACACTCGTCGGGATTGGCAATGACGGTGATCGGCGACTTGATGGTCGCGGCTTCGAGCGTCGGGTTCGTGTAGTGAGCGAGCGCGTGGAAGAGCGGGAAGTACGTCAGCGCGGCAATCAGGCAGCCAGCCATGATGATCGGCTTGCGGCCAATCTTGTCGGACAGCGACCCGAAGAACAGGAAGAACGGCGTGCCGATCAACAACGCCACCGCCACCATGATGTTGGCGCTGGTGCCATCGACTTTCAGCGTCTGCGTCAGGAAAAACAGCGTGTAGAACTGGCCCGTGTACCAGACCACGGCTTGTCCCATCGTCAGGCCGAAGAGCGCGAGCAGCACGATCTTCAGGTTCTTCCATTGACCAAATGCTTCCGTTAGCGGCGCCTTCGAGGTCTTGCCTTCGGCCTTGATGCGCTCGAAAACCGGCGATTCGTGCAACTTCATGCGAATCCAGACGGAGACGGCGAGCAGCAGTATCGACACCAGGAACGGAACCCGCCAACCCCACGCACCGAAGGTGTCTTCGCCAACGGCGCTGCGCACCACGAGGATCACGATCAGCGAGATGAACAGGCCGAGCGTGGCCGTGGTCTGAATCCACGCCGTCCACGCGCCGCGCTTGTTGGAGGGCGCATGTTCCGCAACGTAAGTCGCCGCGCCACCGTATTCGCCGCCGAGCGCGAGGCCTTGCAGCAGCCGCATCGCGATGAACAGCACGGGCGCAGCTATACCTATGGTCCCGTATCCGGGCAGCAAGCCGACCACGAACGTCGACAAACCCATGATCACGATGGTCACGAGGAACGTGTACTTGCGCCCGACCATGTCGCCGAGACGGCCGAACACGATCGCACCGAACGGACGCACGGCAAAACCCGCTGCGAAGCCGAGCAATGTGAAGATGAAGGCGGCTGTCGGGTTCACGCCCGAGAAGAAGGTCCTGCTGATATAGATGGCGAGCGAGCCCGCCAGATAGAAGTCGTACCACTCGAACACCGTGCCCAGCGATGACGCGAAAATCACGCGCCGTTCTTCGCTTGT
>NZ_CAXTGZ010000508.1:0-4409 GCF_964243625.1 uncultured Caballeronia sp. | reverse complement strand
ACGCCCGGTTCATGGACCTCGACGCCCAGGAAGTCATCGGCGGGACGCGCGGAAGCGATTTCCGCCGTCGTCGCGCCCATGCCGAAGCCGATTTCCAGCACGCGCGGCGCGGCGCGGCCGAACGCGGCGTCCCAGTCGAACGGCTCGGGTGCGTAGGACACGACGAAGCGCGGGCCGAAATCATCCAGCGCGCGTCGTTGCCCCGTCGATACCCGGCCCGCACGCGTGACGAAACTGCGGATTCGCCGACGCGGACGCGGATCGTCGGCGGGAGAGACCGCTTCGTCGTTGGGAATGTCGTCGGGGGAAGCGGGATCGTGGATCATCGATAGAACATTAGGTTGAGCGAACTGCGCCGCGTGCGTGTGGCCGAAGTGAACCCGGAAAGTCGACGCTAAAACTAAAAAGCCGCCTACGAAGGCGGCTTTTAGTCTGAATACTGGAGCGGGCGATGGGAATCGAACCCACGTCTGTAGCTTGGGAAGCTACGGTAATGGCCATTATACGACGCCCGCAGAGACGACGATTTTACGCGGAACGGCCGCGTTCCCGCAACCTCGGCCGTTTGGACAACGCTTCAGACGCCGAACATGGTCATTGTCACGGCCAGGCGCGTCACGATCATCAACAGCACCTGCACGATCACGAACAGCAGGATGGGCGACAAATCGATACCACCCATGCGCGGCAGAATGCGCCGCAGCGGTTCGAGAAACGGCGCCGTCAGTTGATACAGCAGCGGCATGGCCGGCGATTGCGGATTGAGCCACGACAGCAACGCCATCAGGATCGTCATCCAGATGATCAGGTTCAGCGCCCATTTGACGACCGTGATCACCGCGACCAGGAGCAGGGTAGGCAGCAGGACCGGGATGCCTGCCGGATCAATGCCGGCGAGCAGCACCATCAGGATCAGGAAGACAAACGCGGCAATGAACGCCGCAATGATGCTCGCCAGATCGACCGACTTCGTGGCCGGCAAGATCTTGCGCAGCGGCAGGACGAGCCAGTTGGTCGCCTGCATCACGGCGTTGGAAACCGGGTTGTACGGCGGCATGCGGACAAATTGCATCCAGGCGCGCAGCAACAGCGCCGCGCCGAACAGCGTAAATACAGTGTTGAGTACAAAACGGGCGATCTCGCCGAACATCTCAGATCCTTTTCAAGGCAAAAGCGCGGCGCTTGCGGCCGCGCGGGTTGTCACGAGGGCAGTTAAAGGCGGCGTGGGCACGCCGCATAGCCGGTTGTTTGCCTAGCTGCTGGCTCGGACTTCGCTGATCTGCACGACGGCCGGATCGCCGTCGGTGTAATTCGTCAAATCGTCCGCAAAAGCTTTTGCGTGCGGCGCCACTGCGGCCTTGAACGCATCGACGGAGTCGAACAGCAGGTGGCCGGCGGCCACGTATAGGGGCTTTGAACCCGGTGCGCCGCCGCCAAGGTCGACGTCGGCCGACCAGCCTTTCAATGTAGTGCCCAACAGGCCGGCGACCCACGGCATATGGTGCGAGCAGTAGTAATCGATGTCGAAGCGCGCATTCTCGCTATACGGATACATAAAGCTGACTTTGATCATTTTGTTCTTTCTCGTAGCTGAATGGATTGGCGTCGAGGGCAGCCGGGTAACTGGTGTATCGGGTGTTTCCGGCCAGCGTTCAACCAGGGCATTCGAACGGGTGGTTTGCAGCATTGGTTCAGCGCGCCCGCCAGATCCCCCGGCGGCTTCCCCACACTGGCGCGCCGGGCATCACCATAGCATGGCTTGAGTGCGCCTTGGGACGGTTGCCGCACGCTGCGGTTTGGCATGCGCTCGCCTTCAGCCCGGGCGATTCGATAGTCATGCGTTCGGCGTCGCACCGATGACGTCAACGGGGAGGGTTAAAACTACAACATAGGTGGGACAAGGGCGATTGTCTGTATGTCAGAGTGTTCGCCCGCAAAGCCAGGAAGCGATATGGAAGAAAGGGCATAGTCTTTGCTCTGATGAAAAAGTAAGCATCTTTTTGATCGCGGCGTGGTCAGTGCGCGCGACGCGACGGTAGGAATAGGCGGAATCGGCGCGGCGGCCCATTCCTCATGGGTTTCGACAGAGTGCCGCTTCAGCGCCAGGTTCAAGTGTCAGATTGCTTGCCAATGCCGGTTTCGCAACCTTCAGGGGTCACCATGAGTATCTTTGCTTATCGGAAACATCTTCGTTTTCTCAGTGAGACGCATCGGCGTCAGTGGTGGGATCAACGAAAAAGACTTACGCCGCGGGTGCGCATCAGCGGGGCGTACGTGCCACCCAATGTCACACGCGAATTCGCGTACGTGAAAGTAGGCTGAGCGAAAAAACTTGCAGCACCTTGCCTGACGTAGAACGCTTAGAAATCGCAGCCCTGTTCGATGGTTCTCCATCGGCGGGGCTGTTTTACTTTTTGCGTTGGTCAGTCAATTGTAATGAATCATTTCATTGGTGACATTTGGAATAAACGGTCACCGCGGGCTGTGACTGGCGGCTAACTCTGCGAACCCTTAACATCGCCCGCTGAGCGGCTACAGCTATGAAGCGAAAGGCGCCGCTCGACTTGAAACCCGCCTGAGAACGCCCAGTTTCAAGGCAGTTCCAATTGCATTTGGCTACAAATGCTTAAGGTGGGTTTCAGGGTTTTTAGCTACATTCAATGCATGTCGTTGCGTTATCCCGTCGTGTGCACGGGTACCGCAGCGGGGAGAAGAAAAGTGAAAAAGTTAGTCCCGTTTATGGTCGCTGCAGCCATCGGTGCAGGCTTCGCAAGTGCAGCTCAGGCTCACGTTTCGGTAGGTATCGGCATTGGCGTGCCGGCGTATCCGGTCTACGCTGCGCCGCCTCCGCCCGTGTATTACGCTCCGCCCCCGGCTCCGGTCTATTACGCGCCGCCGCCGGTGGTCTATGCGCCGCCCGCTGTGGTCGTCGGTGGGGGATATTATGGTCGGCCTTACTACGGCGGGTATCACGGTGGATACGGATATCACGGTGGCTATCGTGGTGGATATGGCGGCGGATACGGTGGATGGCGGCGTTGAGCCGCGGCTCGATAACCTGATTTCTTCCGCTTGATGACAAGCGCGGATGACAAGCGCGGCGCAATTCGGCTCGACCGGTTGCGCCGTTTTGCTTTTTCGAGGTTTATCCGCAGTTCTCGATCGTAGGCCGATTGGCCAGCTTTTCAGACGCAGCACTATGCTGGGACAATGGCATTCCCTCCAACCGCCGCCTGATGCCAGATGCCCATTCTCCCCGCACCCACATATGCCGACGTCGCCGATGCCGCCAAACGCATTGCCGGCGCCGCGCATCGCACGCCTGTCCTGACCTCGAACACCGCTGACGCCCTCGCCGGCGCCAGCCTCTTCTTCAAGTGCGAGAATTTCCAGCGCATGGGGGCCTTCAAGTTTCGCGGCGCATTCAACGCGATCTCACATTTCTCCGATACCCAGCGCAAGGCCGGCGTCCTGACCTATTCGTCGGGCAACCACGCGCAGGCAATCGCGCTATCCGCCCGGATCGCGGGCATCAAGGCGACGATCATCATGCCGGAGGACGCGCCCGCTGCGAAAATGGAAGCCACGCGCGGCTATGGTGGCGAGGTGATCACATATGACCGGTACACGGAAGATCGTGAGGCTATTGGCGCGAAGATCGCGCAAGAGCGCGGCATGACGCTGATTCCGCCGTACGATCATCCGCACGTGATCGCCGGGCAGGGAACCGTCGTGAAGGAATTGATCGAGGAGACGGGGCCGCTGGACTACTTGTTCGTGTGCCTTGGCGGCGGTGGGCTGCTCGCCGGATGCGCGCTGGCAGCGGCCGAGCTGAGTCCGTCGTGCACGGTGATCGGCGTGGAGCCGGAAGCGGGCAACGACGCCCAGCAATCGCTGGCGCGCGGTGAGATCGTGCATATCGATGTGCCGCGCACCATCGCCGATGGCGCCGCGTCCACACATGTCGGCGAATACAACTTCCCAATCCTGCAGCGGCTCGTGGATCGCGTCGTGACCGTCAGCGACGACCAGCTTGTCTCGACCATGAGGTTCTTTGCCGAGCGCATGAAGATGGTTGTCGAGCCGACCGGCTGTCTCGCGGCCGCAGCGGTGCTTCAGAACGTCGTGCCGGTAGCGGGCAAGCGCGTGGGCGTGGTGATCAGCGGCGGCAACGTGGACATGGCGCGGTTTGCGGGTTTTATCGCGTGATGCGATCGCGTTAAATTGCCGTTGCGCTGTTCACGATCAGGTCGCGATATCCGTGCACGATCACGCTGTACGAGAAGTACGCGAAAAGCACCGCCGATAAAACATGGCAAGCGCGCAGCAACGCAGTCCCTGCGCGCTTGCGGCCATGGCTTGCGAGCGTGCATATGAACACCGTCCATGCGAGGCCGCCTGCAAGAAAA
>NZ_CAXTGZ010000507.1:0-4430 GCF_964243625.1 uncultured Caballeronia sp. | reverse complement strand
GACAGTGTTCGCGCTCACCATGTCGGCGCAGGTCATCATCTCCGTGCTGATCGGCGGGCTGGGCACGCTGATCGGACCGATACTCGGCGCGGTTGCCATCCAGTATCTGATCAATATTGCTGGAACACAGCATGTGATCGACCCGAGTCTGGGGCTTGGCATCGTGCTCGTCGCGTTTGTGCTGCTCGTGCCGCAGGGCGTCGTGCCTGTCGCGCGCTCCTTGTTGTTGCGACTGGGCTCGCCGACAAAAGGCGCTGCCGGCGCGCCGCCTTCGTCCGCCACCGCCAAGCCGGAGTCGCACTGATGAATGCTCTTCCTCCGCTTCTCCAGGCCAAGGGCGTCACCATGCGCTTTGGCGGTGTGACCGCCGTACGCGAAGTCGATTTCACGCTGCGCGAAGTCGAACTGCGCTGCCTGATCGGCCCGAACGGCGCGGGCAAAAGCACCTTCTTCAAGATGCTTACGGGACAGTTGAGACCGACCGAAGGCAGCATTCATTTCCGCAGCCACGATGTCACCGGCAGCAACCCGCATCAGATCGCGAGGCTGGGCGTGGGTATCAAGACGCAAGTGCCAAACGTGTTCAACGGACTCAGCGTGCGCGAGAACGTGTTCATTGGCGCGGGGCGGCGCAAGTCGCTGGCGCATGCGCGTCGTATCGTGGATGAAACGCTGACCCGGCTCAAACTCGACGGCATCGCGGACCGGATCGTCGGTCAGCTCGCGCACGGACAGCGGCAGTGGGTCGAGATCGCAACGGTACTTGCTCAGGAACCCGAATTGATTTTGCTCGATGAACCTGCCGCCGGCATGAACCACGAAGAAGTGCATCGCACCGCCGAGCTGATTCAGGAAATCAACAAGACGCAGGCGCTGGTCGTGGTGGAACACGACATGCAGTTCATTCGCATGATTGCACGCACCGTGACTGTCTTCTCGCAAGGTGCGGTGCTGGTGGAAGGATCGGTGGACACTGTCTTGTCCGACCAGCGTGTGAAGGATGTGTATCTCGGGAGGCGTGCAGCATGAGCGGCGAAAACGCAGGCACGGTGCTCTTCGAGGCGACGCAGTTATGCTCCGGCTACGGACGCATCCCGATTCTCAATCAAGTGAATTTCTCCGTGAAGGCAGGCGAGCGCGTGGGGATTCTCGGCCATAACGGCATGGGCAAGACCACGCTGCTGCGCACGCTGACCGGGCATTTGCCGACGACCTCGGGAACCGTGCGCTTCAATGGCGTGGACATCACGCATTACAGCGCCACGGCTCGCGCCAAGGCGGGAATCGGCTATGTGCCGCAGGGCCGCGAGATTTTCCCGACATTGAGCGTGATGGAAAACCTGCGTGTGGGATGCCTGCTGTCAAAGCGCGGCGAGGCCGAAACAATCGCGGAAATCCTCGAACTGTTTCCACGTCTGAAAGCGTATCTCGACCGCCCGGGCGGCGCGCTCTCGGGCGGGGAGCAGCAATTGCTGGCGCTCGCGCGATGCCTGTGCGGCGGACCAAAAATCGTATTGCTCGATGAACCCACGGAAGGGATCCAGCCGTCGATCATCGACGAAATCATCGACACACTGAAGGGTGTTGCCGAGCAGCGCAGCCTCACCATCTTGCTGGTCGAGCAGAACCTCAACTTCATTGCGTCACTGTCGCAGCGCATCCTGATCCTGCAAAAGGGCACGGTCACGCGCGAGATTCCGCCCGAGATCGTCACGGACCCGGCAATGCTCGACGAGTTCGCCGGTATTGCCTGAAGCGCCAGAACCACTCCATTCATTGCTCGTTTGAAACCGGATATCTTTCCATGACCGACACGACTATCGATGTCACCGAACTCACCGTCGAACAAGTCCAGTCCGGCTTTGCCAGCGGCGCGATGACTTCCGAGTCGCTGACTGCTGCGTTCCTCGAACGTATAGCAAAGTTCAATCCGCGCTATAACGCGATCATCTTCCTGAATCCGGACGCACTCGATGACGCCCGCGCCATCGACGCCCGCCGGGCGGCCGGTGAGACGCTCGGGCCCCTCGCGGGCGTGCCGGTGGTCGTGAAGGACACCATGGACATGGCGGGTTTCCCCACGACCGCCGGCTGGACGCTGCTTTACAGCCCGACCGGCGGCGTGGACCTGATGCCGTCCACGGACTCTCCGGTCGTGGCTCGCATGCGTGCGGCGGGTTGCGTGATTCTCGGCAAGACGAACGTACCCGTGCTCAGCGCCACAGGTTCGCATGCAAACGATAGCTGGGCGGGTCCCACGCTCAACGCGGTCGATGTATCGTTCATGCCTGGAGGCAGCAGCGCAGGCACGGCGACGGCGGTCGGTGCGAGCATGGCCGTTCTTGGTCTCGCGGAGGAAACGGGCGGTTCGATCCAGAACCCGGCATCGGCGCAGGCGCTGGTCGGTATCAAACCAACCTTCGCGCTCGTTCCCAACGCAGGCGTGATGCCGCTTGCAGGCAGCACGCGCGACGTGGTCGGCCCTATCGCCCGTTGCGTGCGCGACGCGGCGCTGACGCTCGACGCACTCGCGGGTTTTTCCGAAGAGGACCTGAAGACCGTGGCCGGTGTCGGCATGAAGCCGCCGGGTGGTTACGCGGCGGGCTTGCGTGACGACGCGCTCAAGGGCAAGCGGCTGGGACTTTACGGTCCGGGCTGGCGTGACCGGGGGTTATCGGAAGAAACGATTGCGCTTTATGAACGCGCACAGGAAGAGCTCGAAGCACGCGGCGCGATCCTGGTTGCAGACCCCTTCGCCGGCAGTGGCTTCGCAGCGCTCGGCAAGCCTGCGCCGGGATCGGATCACTTCGATGCACGCGGCATGGAAAGCCTTCCGTACGACATGCAGAAGTATCTCGAGCGTCTCGGTCCCGGCAACACGATCAAGACATGGACGGATTTCGTCCATGCGACCCGCGCGGAAGATCCGTTCGGGCCCGGGGGCGTGCTGACCTACATGTCGACGCTGCCCGACATGGAAGCGAACCTGCAAGACGCAGCAGCGCCGCCGGTGATCGGCGCGTTCTATGCGCTGCGCGAAACCTATCTGTCGATCTTCGAAGACGTCATGACGAAGCATGCGCTCGACGGTCTCGTGTTCCCGCAATTGCGCGACCCGTTGCCGCCGCGGGAGGGCACCGAAACGCTGCACGAAACGACGGTGTGCGAGATCAATATCGCAGGCTTGCCGGGCGTCACGTTGCCGGCCGGATATTACGAATCGGGCTCGCCGTTCAACCTGATTTTCGTCGGCCGCCGATGGAGCGAGCCGGCGCTGCTCGCGATGGCATACGATTACGAAACTGCCGGAGGTCATCGGCGAACGCCCGTCCTTCAGGATTGAGGACGGCTGCCATCGTAGAAGAGCAAGAACAGAACAATTCATGTCCGAGCATAGATATCAGGAGATTTTGACCCGGCTTCGCGACAACGGGCGCGTCTCGGTGACGCCCCTTGCCAAGCTCTTGAGCGTGTCGGAGGAAACCATCCGCCGCGACCTCAAGGAGCTCGAGCAAAGCGGCATGTTGCGGCGCATCTACGGCGGCGCCGTCCCGCCGCGGCTGGATGTCGAACGTCCCGTCACGGAGCGGGGCAAGGTCAACGTGCGCGGCAAGGCGCGTGTTGCGGAACTGGCGGTGCCGCTGGTGGAGGACGGCATGTCGCTGTTCATCGATTCAGGAACGACCACCGTTGCATTTGCCCGACGGCTGATCGGACGCAACGTGACGGTGACGACGAACTCCATCGATATTGCACTGCTGCTCGGCACGAGCGTCACCCGCGTGAACCTGACGCCGGGCATGCTGCGCGGCAAGGACAACGCGCTGGTCGGCTACGAGACGCTGTCTTACGCGCGACGTTTTTTTTACGATGCCGCGTTCATGGGAATCGCTGCCTGCGACCTGAAACATGGCTGGATGGATTATGAAGAACACGAATCAAACCTGCGCGGTGTGCTGAAGTTGCAGACGCGCTTGTCGGTGATCCTCGCCGACATCGACAAATTCGGACGCGAAGCGTACCTCAACACTTTTCCGATCACGGAAAAAGTAACGGTGGTCTGCGACCGCGCGCCACCCGCTCCATTCAAGGACATATTTGCTGAGCATGACATCGAACTCATCCATCCCTGATGCATCCGAGACCAGCAAGCTGGCGAGCCTGCTCGCCCAGTTTGCGCAGTTCGGCGGCCTTGCGACCGGTGGCGTGACGCGCCTGTGCGCAAGCGCGGAGGACGGCGAGGCGCGCGATGCGTTCGCCGCGCTGTTGCGGGAGGCCGGCGCCGAAGTTTCGAAGGATGGTGTCGGTAATCAATTCGGCATCTTCCGTCTCGCGGATCGCGCCGGTGCGCCCCTCGTGATGATGGGCTCGCATCTCGACAGTCAGCCGCGTGGCGGGCGCTTCGATGGCGTGCTCGGTGTGTTGGCGGC
>NZ_CAXTGZ010000506.1:0-4435 GCF_964243625.1 uncultured Caballeronia sp. | reverse complement strand
AGCAACGCATGGCTGATGCAACCAAGGCGCATGCCGACCACGAGCACGACCGGCTAATGCAATGCGAACGCCAGGTCGGCGGTATCGTGAACGTCGGTGAGCGGCACGCGAAATCCACCCACGCCTTCCACCACGACCACGTCCGCCTGCTTGATGGCCGCCTGATGCGCTTCCACAATGCGTGCGATGTCCAGCGACACGTTTTCGCGCGCCGCTGCAATGTGCGGCGCGGCGGCGTCCTTCAGCAAGAACGGCGTGCGTATGGATGGTGGCAGCGTGACGTTCGCGGCGGCGTCGAGTTGATCCGCGTCTTCGTTGTGCCATTCGCCATTGCGTTCGAACGCGCCGGCGGCGATGGGTTTCATCGCGGCGGCGCGCAGTCCGAGCGATGAAAATCCGTGCAGCAGCGCCGCCGATACGAGCGTCTTGCCGATCTCGGTATCGGTGCCGGTGACGAAGATCGAGAGGGGAGCTGTCATGGTCGATTGCTCAAGGTTTGCAAGGCATGGTCGAGCTTTGCGAGGTCTTCGTGACTGTGCGCCGCCGACAACGAAATGCGCAGTCGCGATGTACCCACTGGAACCGTCGGCGGCCGGATCGCGGGAACCCACATGCGGTGTTCATCGAGCGCGGCGGCGAGCTGAAGCGTCTCTTCATTGCCGCCGATGATCAACGGCTGGACCGCCGTATGCGAATCCACCGGCTGCCATTGTGTACGCTTCAGAATAGCGCGCGTGCTGTCGATCAGTGTCGCAAGATGCGCGCGTCGTTCGTTGCCGTCGGTGCCGCCAATGATCTTCAAACTCGCCGATACCGCGTGCGCCACCGCCGGCACGGATGCCGTCGTGAAGATATACGGCCGCGCGCGCTGGACGAACCATTCGATCACGGTTTCGTGGGCGATCACGAACGCGCCCGATACACCCGCCGCCTTCCCCAGCGTGCCGACATAAACCAGGTGGGGTGAATGCAGTGCGGCATCGGCGAGCGCGCCGCGGCCTTGCGGACCGAGCACGCCGAAACCGTGCGCGTCGTCCACGACGAGCCACGCGCCGTATCGTTCGGCGACTTCGAGCAAACGCGCGAGCGGCGCAATATCGCCGTCCATGCTGAATACCGAATCCGTAACGATGATCTTCGTTGCGCCAACATTGCGCGATGCATCGAGCATGGCGTCGAGCGCTTCGGCATCGGCGTGAGGATAGATGTGGATTTCAGCACGCGATAACCGTGCGCCATCGATCAGCGATGCATGATTCAACGCGTCGCAAAACATGAGCGTGTCGCGGCCGCTCAGGGCGCCGAGCGTGGTCAGCGTTGCCAGGTTGGCCATGTAACCGGTGCTGAAGTACAGCGCACGCGCCTGGTTCACAAAACCGCCGGAGAACGCCGCCAGATCGTCTTCCAGCTTCGCGTGCGCGCGCGAATGGCCGCCGAGCAAATGCGATCCACCGCTGCCCGCGCCGTATTTGCGTGCGCCTTCGGCCAACGCTTCGCGCAAGGTCTCATGCGCGGCGAGCCCGAGATAATCGTTGCTCGCAAAGCCGATGATCTTCCGCCCATCCACCATCATGTGCGCAGCGCAGGCGCTATCCGCAACTTTCCGGCGACGACGCAACCCGTTGCGATCGATATCGGCAAGACCTTGTTTCAGCGTGTCGAACAACGCGGCCGATGTATCGCTCATGCGGCCTCCGCGAGCGTTGTATCGAAGACCTTGCGCGTGCGTTCTGCGAGCAGCGTCTGTTCGTCGTCGCTCAGAATGTACGGCGGCATCAGATAGACGGTCGTGCCGATCGGGCGCAATAAAAGCTCTTGTTTCAAGGCGTTTTCGAAGAAGCGGCGCGAGAACGTGCGTGCTTGAGCCGGGTCTTCGATCACGGCATCGAACGCGAAGATCGTGCCCTGCTGACGCAGGTTTTTCACGTGCGCGTGATCTTGCAACGGGCTCATCGCAGTGCGCAGCAACGACGACTTCCGGCGATTCTCCTCAAGCACGTTGGCCGAGTCGAAGAGATCGAGCGTCGCCAAAGCCGCGCGGCACGCAAGCGGATTTCCCGTGTACGAATGCGAGTGGAGAAAGCCGCGCGTCATGTCGTCGTCGTAGAAAGCGGCGTAGATTTCGTCCCGTGTGAGGACGATCGACAACGGCAAATACCCGCCGCTGATTCCCTTCGACAAACAAATGAAATCCGGCCAGATCCCGGCTTGCTCGCACGCAAAGAATGTCCCGCTCCGGCCGCAGCCGACAGCGATTTCATCGGCGATCAGATGCACGCCGTATTGATCACATAGGGCGCGCAAGCCCTTCAGATAAGACGGATCGTGCATCGCCATGCCGGCCGCGCACTGAACCAGCGGCTCGACGATCGCCGCTGCGAGTTGCGACGCCTTGGCTTCGAACAAAGTCTTCATGTCAGCGAGTGCGCGTTGCGCGACATCGCGTGCGGTCTCGCCTTCGCGGGCGTTGCGGGCATCGGGCGATGTCACAACGTGCGCGTTGCGGATCAGCGGATCGTAGGCGTCCTTGAACAAAGCGACATCGGTTACGCCAAGCGCGCCGATGGTCTCGCCGTGATAGCTGTTCGCGAGGCAAACGAACTCGCGTTTCTCTGTGTGCCCGCTGTTGCGCCAGAAATGGAAGCTCATTTTCAACGCGATCTCCACTGCCGATGCGCCATCGGATGCAAAGAACGCGTGACCCAGCGTGTTGTGCGTCAACGCGTTCAACCGTTCCGCGAGAAGGACGGCCGGCTCGTGCGTGCAGCCGGCGAGCATCGCGTGTTCGAGCGTGTCGAGCTGATCCTTGAGCGCCATGTTGATGTCGGGATTCGCATGGCCGAAGAGGTTGACCCACCAGGAACTGATGGCATCGAGATAACGATTGCCGTCGTGGTCATATAGCCACGGACCCTTGCCGCGTGCGATGGGCACGAGCGGCATGCGCTCGTGGTGCTTCATTTGCGTACACGGATGCCATACGGCGCGAAGGGAGCGGGCGATCCAGTCATCGGTTGCCGGCGTGTGTTGGTTGTTCAGATTCAAAACGACTCCATGGGAGCGGCTCGTCTGTATTGCGCTTTGCAGCGCCATAAGAAAAACAGGCGGCGCTCCCGATCACAATCACGCAAGCCACGACGGCTTGCGTTTTTCCAGAAAACTGCGCACGCCATCGCGGCCTTCGTCCGAGGCGCGAATCCGTGCAATGCGGTCAGCGGTGTCCGAGATCAGCGTGTCGTCGATGGTTTTGTCGGCCAGATCGACGACCAGTTGCTTGCATTCGCGCACCGCGTTCGGACTGTTTGCCGCGATGGCTGCGGCGACGGCATCGACGGTGGCATCGAGTGCTTCGTCGGACACCACCTGATGCACGAGGCCGATGCGCAGCGCTTCGTTTGCATCGATACGTTCCGCCGTCACGAAATACCGGTGCGATGCGCGTGCGCCGATCGCGCGGATGACATACGGCGCGATGGTCGCCGGCATCAGCCCGAGCTTTGCCTCGGAGAGACAGAAGTGCGCCGAATCCGCCGTTATCGCGACGTCCGCTACCGCTACAAGACCCATGCCGCCCGCGTATGCGTCGCCCTGAACGCGGGCGATCACCGGTTTTCTGCACGTGTAGATGGTGTTGAGCATGGTCGCGAGACCGAGGGCATCGGCGCGATTTTCCGCGTCCGAATAGTCCGCCATGCGTTTCATCCAGTTGAGGTCGGCGCCCGCGCAGAACGACGGGCCGTTCGCGGCGAGGATGATCACGCGTACCGAGGCGTCGTCGGCCAGGGCGCGAAACGCGGCGGTCAATTCGACGATGGTGGCGTCGTCGAAGGCGTTGCGCACGTCCGGGCGATTGAGCGTGACGCGCGCCACGTGGCCATCGGCGGTGACGGTCAGGCGCTGTAGATTCATGTCGGGCATAGGGGTTCGCGGGGTGCGCGCGGCTCGGTGTTTCGATGAGTATCGATTATCTCTAAATTTGTCGCGGGAGTTTTGGTTTGCACGCCGGTGGGGCCTCCGGCGGGCGTGGCACGCGGTGGGGGTTTTTTTGTTTTTGACGCTAACGTCGGTCTATTGGGAGGCTTTTTGGAGGGAATTGATGGGAAGTTGAGCGGGGAGGTGGTTGCTGGACGGTTTTGGAAGCGGTCGGGGTTGGTGCTGGGTTGCTGCTGGGTTGCTGCTGTTTGGGCTTGCTTGGGTTTCGTTCTAGCTGATCTCTTTAGCACTATTAGCCACTGTCCGTGGCGGGACTTCATTTCTTTGTCCAACGGCGACAAAGAAACGAAGCAAAGAAAACGCCTCTCAACCGACGGCACATAAGTGTCCCGAGCGTGCAATGTCAACTGTCTGGTACTTCAGAAGAACGCTCGACGCCATAACCACGAACACTTGAAACCCTCCCCCTCCGTCAACGGCAACCCACACGCTTCGCCACCAG
>NZ_CAXTGZ010000505.1:0-4449 GCF_964243625.1 uncultured Caballeronia sp. | reverse complement strand
GCCAGCAGTCCGACCACGAAAAACGCCAGCCCAATCAAGATGAGCGGTGCGTCCCACGAATAACCGGCGAGGAAATTGAGCGTCGCCGTTTGCGTGTTGGCGAGGGCGAGCACCAGCAACACGACGAAAACGAGGATACGAATCAGCCAGACAAAAAATTTCATAGGGGTCTCTTTGACGGCGGTAACTGAATAAAGCAGGCACAACCGGACGGAGGGCATGGATGAGGAGCGCAAAGCGCGCGCCACATCGCCGGAGCCCATGAGCGTCCGGTATTGTAATTGATGCGTATGGCGCGAGGCGCAAAGGCTGAATGCGACTAGTCGATCGGCCCGACCAGACATTGGAACAGTCACCCCGTTCGAAGCGCGCAGACATAAAAAAAGCACCCTTACGGGTGCTTTTTCGGTCATTTGCCACTGACTGCGCAGCGCGCGAACCGGTAGGAATCTGGACGCCGGTCAAAGATCGTCGTCTTCGTCGCTATCCGGCTCATTCGACTGTTTCAGCGGTTCGCCCGCGCGTCCGTCGACACGTTCCCGCAACTCCTTGCCCGGTTTGAAATGCGGTACGAATTTCTCCGGTACCAGCACCTTCTCGCCCGACTTGGGATTGCGGCCAACACGCGATGGCCGACGATTGAGGCCAAAACTGCCGAAGCCGCGAATTTCGATGCGATGGCCGTTGGCCAGGGCGTCCGACATTGCATCGAGCATCGTCTTCACAGCGAAATCCGCATCTTTAAGTACAAGTTGCGGAAATCGCAGCGCCAGTTGGGCGACCAATTCCGATTTGGTCATGCTGCAGCAATACCTGCGGCTTAGCCGTTCTGGCCGTCGAGCTTGGCCTTCAACAGCGCGCCAAGGTTCGTCGTGCCGGTTGCAGCCGTGCTCGAGTCAGCCGAAGCCAGACCACGGATTGCTTCCTGTTGCTCAGCCGAATCCTTGGCTTTGATCGACAGGTTGATGCCACGCGACTTGCGATCGATGTTGATGATCATCGCGTTGACCTTGTCGCCTTCTTTCAGCACGTTGCGAGCATCTTCCACGCGGTCCTGAGCGATTTCCGACGCACGCAGATAACCTTCCACGTCTGCCGTCAACGTCACGACTGCACCCTTCGCGTCAACCGACTTCACCACGCCGTCAACCGTCGCGCCCTTGTCGTTCATTGCCACGAAGTTGCTGAACGGATCGCCTTCGAGCTGCTTGATACCCAGCGAGATGCGTTCCTTCTCCACGTCGATGCCCAGGACGATTGCCTGAACTTCGTCGCCCTTCTTGTACTTGCGAACCGCTTCTTCGCCCGTTTCGCTCCACGACAGGTCCGAGAGGTGAACCAGACCGTCGATGCCGCCCGGCAGGCCGATGAACACGCCGAAGTCGGTGATCGACTTGATGGCGCCTTCCAGCTTGTCGCCCTTCTTGAAGTTGCGGCTGAAGTCGTCCCACGGGTTCGGCTTGCACTGCTTCATGCCGAGGCTGATACGGCGGCGGTCTTCGTCGATTTCGAGAACCATGACTTCGACTTCGTCACCGAGTTGCACAACCTTCGACGGTGCAACGTTCTTGTTCGTCCAGTCCATTTCCGACACGTGAACCAGGCCTTCGATGCCCGATTCCACTTCGACGAATGCGCCGTAGTCGGTGATGTTGGTGACCTTGCCGAACAGGCGCGTGCCCGACGGGTAACGGCGGGAAATGCCTTCCCACGGATCGTCGCCGAGTTGCTTGATACCCAGCGAGACGCGGTTCTTCTCCTGGTCGAACTTGAGGATCTTCGCGGTGACTTCCTGGCCAACCGACAGCACTTCGCTCGGGTGACGCACACGACGCCATGCGATGTCCGTGATGTGCAGCAGGCCGTCGATACCGCCGAGGTCCACGAATGCGCCGTAGTCGGTGATGTTCTTGACCACGCCTTCCACGATAGCGCCTTCCTTCAGCGTTTCGAGCAGCTTTGCGCGCTCTTCGCCTTGGGTCGCTTCGATCACGGCACGGCGCGACAGCACAACGTTGTTGCGCTTGCGGTCGAGCTTGATCACGCGGAATTCGAGGGTCTTGCCTTCGTACGGGGTCGTGTCCTTGACCGGACGCGTGTCAACCAGCGAACCCGGCAGGAACGCGCGGATGCCGTTGACCATCACGGTCATGCCGCCCTTGACCTTGCCCGTGATCGTGCCGGTCACGAGTTCGTTGTTGTCGAGCGCTTTTTCCAGCGACAGCCACGAAGCCAGACGCTTCGCCTTGTCGCGCGACAGGATCGTGTCGCCATAACCGTTTTCCAGGGCGTCGATGGCCACTGAAACAAAGTCGCCCGCCTGCACTTCTACCTCGCCCGCGTCGTTCAGGAATTCTTCGAGCGGAATGTAGGCTTCGGACTTGAGACCCGCGTTGACGACCACGAAATTGTGGTCGACGCGCACGACTTCGGCGGAAATGACTTCACCCGCACGCATGTCCTGCTTGGTCAGCGACTCTTCGAACAGAGCCGCAAAAGATTCGGTATTCGGGGTAGATGTTTGCAGGTCGGACATAAAAATCTATAGTTGCGCAGCTACTTCGCGTTTGCCTGCCCGAAACATTCGGGCCAATTGCAAGAAAAAACGAGCGCCACACGGGGTTGAGGGGTTAATACACGCTCCATGTTTCTCATGGAGCTCCAACGCAAAGCCAACGGACTTGTCGGCTTTTTGCAACGATTGCAATCAGATTCCAGCAACGTTCCAGCACCTTACACGCGAATTGCGGTGTACCAACCGATGATCTGATCGACCGCCTGGTCGATGGATAGCCCGGAGGTGTCCAGCGTCTTCGCGTCCACTGCGGGCTTGAGCGGTGCGGCTGCACGGCTGCTGTCCCGTGCGTCCCGCTCGCGCAAATCTCGCAGCAAGTCTTCCATATTAGCAGAAAAGCCTTTTTGTATCAATTGCTTATGCCGCCGCGCGGCGCGCGCTTCTGCGCTCGCCGTGAGGAATACCTTGAGTGTTGCGTCGGGGAAAATAACGGTTCCCATGTCGCGGCCGTCCGCGACCAGCCCCGGAGGCCTGCGGAAGGCCCGCTGGCGGGCAATCAGCGCGGTCCTAACCTGTGGGTGGACCGCGATCGCCGAGGCGCGCTTGCCAATTTCTTCAGCACGGATTTCGGTGGAGACATCCACGCCGTCGAGCTGTGCCAAGCCCTCGCGAAATGTGATGTGAAGCTCGGCGACCAGTTCCGCGAGTGCATCGCCGTGATCGGGTTCTATGTTGTAGCGCGCGCTTGCCAGCGCCGTCAGCCGATACAACGCGCCGCTATCGAGCAGATGGAAACCCAGCGTGGCCGCGACCACGGCGGCGACCGTGCCTTTGCCGGAGGCCGTCGGGCCATCGATGGTGATGACGGGCGTTTGATGAAAAGGACGGGTCGGTTTCATCGCAGGCGTCCGGGTCGGCCGAAAACGGCACGCTTATATATATTAGTCACGGTCATCACGCCTTCGCCAGCTTGGCAAATTGCTCGAAATAGTCGGGGAAGGTCTTGGCCACGCACTTCGGGTCGTTGATTCGCACCGGCACGCCGCCCAGGCTCACGAGCGAAAAACACATGGCCATCCGATGGTCGTCGTAGGTGTCGATAGCCGCGTTTGGCGTCAGTTGCGCCGGCGGCGTGACCACGAGGTAGTCCGCGCCCTCCTCGACCGTTGCGCCGACCTTGCGCAGTTCGGTGGCCATCGCGGCGATGCGGTCGGTTTCCTTCACGCGCCAGCTCGCGATATTGCGCAGCGTGGTCGTGCCGTTGGCGAACAACGCGGCAACTGCAATGGTCATGGCCGCGTCGGGGATCAGGTTGAAATCCATGTCGATGGGCATCAGCCTGCCGTCGTCCGATTCCACGCCGCGTACTTCGATCCAGTCGTCGCCAAGCATCACGTTCGCGCCCATGCGGATCAGCGCGTCGGCAAAATTCACGTCGCCCTGAATGCTCGCGCGGCCCACGCCTTCCACGCGCAGCGGCCCGCCGCCGAGCGCACCGGCCGCGAGAAAATACGACGCCGACGATGCATCGCCTTCCACCGCGATCGCGCCTGGCGACTGGTAACGCCCGCCCGCCGGCAACGTGAAGCGCGACCAGCCGTCGCGCTCGACGCTCAGGCCGAAACGCTCCATCAGCTTGATCGTGATCTCGATATACGGCTTCGAAATCAGTTCGCCTTCCACTTCGATCACGATCGGGCCGCGTTGGCTTTGCGCGAGCGGCAGGCTCATCAGCAACGCGGTCAGGAACTGGCTGGAGACATCGCCGCGAACCTTGATCGGCGCATCGATGGCAATGCCGGCGGCGTGGATCTGCAGCGGCGGGAAACCGGCGTTGGCTTCGTAGTCGATCGACGCGCCGATCTGGCGCAGGCCGTCGACAAGATCGCCGATCGGCCGTTCATGCATGCGCGGCACGCCATGCACGCGGTACT
>NZ_CAXTGZ010000504.1:0-4466 GCF_964243625.1 uncultured Caballeronia sp. | reverse complement strand
GATGTGTCATACGGCGATCAACGCGCTGGGCGGCAACTCGCCATCGAAGCGATTCGAAGGCGGCCTGATACCGCTGCAGAACTGGTATGCGCCTTCGTTGACATCGAATAAGGAAGCGGGGCTTGGCGACTGGAGCATCGAAGACATTTCCGATTTGCTGCAAGCGGGGGTATCGAATCGTGGCGCCGTGTACGGCCCCATGGCGGAAGTCGTGTACGACAGCTTCCAGTATCTGTCCGACGAAGACATCCGTTCCGTCGCCGTCTATCTGAAGACGCTGCCCTCACGCGCCGGTGAAAAGATTACGCCGCCCACACCGGCGCTTGCCGAGGAAAAGAACACCATGTCGCCGCTCGGCAAGAAGATCTACGACGCGCAATGTGCTGTTTGTCATGCGACGCAGGGCGAGGGCAAGCTGCCGCATTTCCCGCCGCTCGCAGCGAATCAGTCCATCCAGATGACGTCGTCCGTGAATCCGATTCGCATGGTGCTCAACGGCGGTTATGCGCCGGGCACGAAGAAAAATCCCATGCCTTACGGTATGCCGCCTTTTGCGCAATCGCTCTCGGATGTCGAAGTCGCGGCAGTGGTCACGTATGTCCGTACCGCCTGGGGCAACCACGGCACGCCGGTGAGTGCAAAAGATGTCAACGCGTTGCGCTCCGCGCCACTTTATTGAGGACGTCATGACTGATTCAGAAAACGAAGATGCTGCCGTCGATGAAATCGTCCGCGATGGCCCGCACGGCGCTATCGCGGTTGCCGGCGTGGCGACGGCCATTGTGATTGGCTTGTGGTTCGCGTTTTATTTCCTGGTCTTCATGCCGCGTGGCGTTATCCAATGAGCAATGAACACCAGTCGCATGCATCGGCGGACATGGCCGCGCGCATCGAGCGCAGATGGGCGCTGCTTGTCGCGATCATCCTGTGCGTGCTTGTCGGCATGACGATCTTCACGGGCCTTCACTGGGCAATGATGCCGCCCTCGCGCGTGGAGACGGTGCGTCCCGATACGCTCAACATAAGCGGTGAGTTCATCGAAAGCAATCTGGGCAGCGCGGTTGAAGCGGATGGATCGGTCACGGTCCGAGTGGTCGCGCAACAGTATTCGTTCACGCCGCAATGCCTGCTGATTCCAACCGATACCCCTATTACGTTCCGCGCCACGAGCGCTGACGTGGTGCATGGTTTCCTGATCACGAACACGAACATCAATTCAATGCTCGAGCCTGGCTATATCTCGACTTTCAAGACGACCTTCACGCAACCGGCCGAGCACCTGATGCCGTGCCACGAGTTCTGCGGCACAGGGCATCAGGGCATGTGGGCGCATGTGAAGGTCATCGACAAATCCACTTTCCTTCAGATGGCAAACGCTAACGGTTCGCGGAGATTAAGCTGTGTTAAATAGCAAGCGACTCGTTCTCGCGCATTTCTGGCTCGGCTTTATCAGCTTTGGCGGCGCGTTGTTGCTGGGCGCCTGGCAGATGTGGGTGCGCAGCCCGCTGCACCCGTGGCTGCACAATCCGGAGCTTTACTATCGCTCGGTGACCGCGCACGGCTCGGCGATGGGCTATGTATTTCCCACGCTGATTGCAATGGGGTTCGGCTATGCGGTGACCGAGCTTGCGCTGAAGAAGCCGTTGATCGGCGTGCGCTGGGCATGGGCCGGTTTCATTCTGGTAGCAGTAGGTACCGTCACTGCAATGGTCCCGGTCGCGATGGGACTTGCGTCTGTGCTGTATACGTTTTATCCGCCGATGATCGGCAACGCCTTCTTCTATATCGGCATTGTGCTGGTCGTGGTCGGCTCGTGGATCTGGGTTGGACTCATGTCGGTCAACCTGATCGCGTGGAAGCGTGCGAATCGCGGCGTGCCCGTCCCGCTCGCCATGTTCGCGAGCGTTGCAGGTGCATACCTCTGGGGATGGACTGCGGTGGGCGCCGCTATCGAGATCCTGTTCCAGATCCTGCCGGTGGCGCTCGGCTTCAAGACGACTATCGATGCAGGCCTCGCCCGCGTGTTCTTCTCGTGGACGCTGCATGCAATCGTCTACTTCTGGCTGATGCCTGCGTACATTGCTTATTACACCATCATGCCGCGCGCAATCGGCGGCCGTTTGTACAGCGATTCCATGGCGCGCATCTCGTTCATCCTGTTTCTCGTGGTCTCCATGCCGATCGGCATTCACCATCTTTTCGCCGACCCACAGGTAGGTTCCGGCTTCAAGTTCATGCATTCGGTGTTCACCGCACTGGTCGCCGTGCCGACCCTTCTAACAGTATTCACCATCTGCGCGTCCGTGGAAATCGCAGCACGTTTGCGCGGCGGACGGGGAACCTTCGGCTGGCTCAAGGCGCTGCCCTGGCAGAACCCGATGATGCTCGCACTCGCATTCTCATTCGTGATGCTTGGCTTCGGCGGGGCGGGCGGCATCATCAACATGAGCTATCAGCTCGACTCCACGATCCACAATACGCAGTGGGTCACCGGGCACTTCCACCTGATTTTCGCGGGCGCGATCGTCATCATGTACTTCGCGATTGCCTACGATCTCTGGCCGCATCTCACCGGCCGCGCAATGACGCAACTCAGGCTCATGCGCTGGCAATTGTGGTTGTGGTTTGTCGGCATGATCGTGCTGACGTTCCCGTGGCATTTCACCGGCATCCTCGGTATGCCGCGACGCATGGCCTTCTTCGATTACACCGATCCCGAGCTTGCCGCGCAGGCCATGTCGGTGATCATCTCGACCATTGGCGGGTTCATCCTGGTGGTGTCCGCAGTGATGTTTTTTATCGTGCTGATCCGCGCGCATCGTGGGCCGCATGTGGTGGTGGAAGAGTACCGCTTCAGCACGGCGGTGCATGAATCGAAGACCATTCCTGTTGCGTTGAACAGCTTCGGCTTGTGGCTTGCATTGATGATCGGCCTGACGCTTTTCAACTACGGTTATCCAGTTGCATCGCTGGTGTCGCGCTCGGACACATCCGTGCCGGCCATTCAAATTGGAGGGCCGCAGCGATGAACGAAGAACGCCTGTTCTCGTTACGCAACCGCTGGTTCACTGTCACGGTCGGCGGTACGCTGGCGCTGGCTTTGTTTTCGGCAGCGGTAGGCTTCATCTGGTTGCCGTCCGCACAAAAGGACCAGCCGTTCCAGGGCGTATGGAACGCGATCTGCAGCGCAGCCGGCGTGCCGCAACAGTGGTTGCGCATCACGACCGCGACGCCATTGCCTTTGACGCAAACAAGCCTTGTCGCGATGACGCCGCAATTGCTTGGTGTACCGAGCAGCGCTTCCATTGGCCGTGGTGCGACCCTGGCCATGCGATGCACGATGTGCCACGGGGCCATGGGCGTGAGCGATGCCAACTCGCCCAATCTTGCCGGTCAGTTTGCGTCCGTGATCTATAAGCAGTTGCTCGACTTTCAGTCGGGCGCGCGGCGTAATGCGGTCATGTCGCCAATGGCCGCCAACCTTACCGATCAGGAAATGCGTGACCTGGCTGCGTATTATGGGTATCTGCCCAAGCCAGCAGCTTCGCGCACCGATGCCATTGCGTCCATGTCCGCACCCGATATCGTGGCGCATGGTTCGCCCATGCGAAACATCGCTTCGTGTGCTTCGTGTCATGGCGGGATCGATCACAAGGCAGGGACGCCCTGGCTCGAGGGCATGCCATACGCGTATTCGAAAGGGCAATTGCAGGCGTTTGCGAACGGAACGCGTCATAACGATATCAACGAGCAAATGCGTAATGTCGCGCGGAACATGACACCGGATGAGATCGATGCTGCGGCCCAGTATTACGCCGGTGTCCGACCTTAAGCAATTCAAGGACGCACCGCACGCCGATGCGCCGCGTGTCTCGCCTGCAGCGCGCTCAATGCGGCAAGCGGCGATCCTGTTTCAAAGTGCCTGCGGTAAGACATCAATAAAAGCAAAGACAATCATGCCTTCGCGATCGAGCAGATAGGTCGCCGGGAGCGGAACGAGCCACGCGTCGTGCTTGCCGGCTTACGGCGGCACATAGCCTGATGCCTCGTAGCGCGGCGTGAGGGCCAACGGCATCACGAAGGACAGACTGGCCGCGATCGGGATTTTCATACGCGTGGTTGGTACCGGCTCATTCTCTCCGACCGCACGACACTACGATGTCGGCCAGCCCGCTGTATTGAAGGCAATCGCGCAGCTTGAGGATTGGCTCGGCGTGAATGCCTGCTCTGCGTTTCGATTAGCGTCATCGACGGGACAATGTGTTGTAGCGGCGCGGCTATGTGTCGCGCGCCCGCTCACCTACCATGCCGTACCGAAACGCAATCTTCATCTCTGACCCGCCATGCATATTTTTACTTCCCGATGGCTGCTCGTGGCGGCCGCCGCTGCAGCGCTTTTCACGACCGCCGCCGCCCAGGCCCAGGTCGACACCGCCAAAAGCACCGTGACGGCGACGTCCAGGCAG
>NZ_CAXTGZ010000503.1:0-4469 GCF_964243625.1 uncultured Caballeronia sp. | reverse complement strand
GGACCCGGCTGATACGGCGGATTCCACGGGCGGCACTTCGGACCCGGCGTGGGATATTGGCTGGCGAGGCTTCTGATATAGCTGGCGATCTGCAAGCCCTGGTTTGCGCTCAGGCCGTGGTACTGGCTTCGAATGACAATCGAGTTATTCGAGTAGTTGAACTTGAACAGGTCGCTTCCGCTCGCGCTGTGGCAGTCCATGCAATGCGCCTTGATCTGCTGCCCGGCATTGATGGGTGAATCGGTCAAGGCAGCGTTTTTCCACAGGGCCGCGCCCGCGCTGATATCTGCAATGCCTGGAAGCGGTGCGGTCCACTGGGTTGGATCGTCCTGTGCGAAGTTGCTGTCGGCTATCAGTGCATTGCCTGACCCATCGAGCAAATTGAACGACAGCACCCGATACCCCGAGCTCACGCCATCAGTGGTATTGAACCGGAAGTTGATGACGTTACTGCCGTTGATCGCACCCGTTATGGGGACGTTCAGGCTGATCGTGTCGTAACCGCCGCCAATACCGCCGTACGATTTTGCGTTCCCGAGCACTGTAACGTTTGCGTTCGTGAGGTCGATCCAGTTGCCGCTATTGACTTGAACTGAACCCTTGGCATCGTACGAAAGATTGTTCACGCGCATGGTCAGCATCTTCGCCGACGCCCCGGCGGGAATGGACAAGGTGGCCGCAATGATCTTTCCGCTGCCCGCGCTCATGACTTCCAGCGGCATGATCACGGCGCCGGACGAGGTGGTGCCGGCATTGGAAGGCGGCTCTGCCAGAACTATTGGCGGCGGCGAACTACTGACGATGGTCGAGCTACTCGCGGGAGAAGATGCACCAGCCGATGTGCTCGGCGGCACCACTGAACCACCGCCAGCCGACGCAGACGCCGAAGCGGCCGACGCTCCTGCAGCACTGCTGCCAGACCCCGAAGAATTGCTGAGACTTGCGCCGGCCGTTGATTCAGAACCGCCGCCACCGCCACATGCGCTGACACTAAAAATCACACCACTGACAATGGAAACTAACAGTACCCTGTCGATTTTTATCATTATTAATATGTTGCGGAACGATGAAAATACTCCGCAAAAATGTAGCGGAGCCCGGTGTTTTCAAATCAAACTTTTTCCGCGAATATTCAGCATTTGCATGCAACGCTACCTTCGACAACAAACTAATCTCAACGCGCAATTCTTCATACCAATAAGCAATTCGATGTCCGAGGTTTTTACGTGTCCAAAACCAAGTCGGCTACGCTTTGACGCTTTAGCAGTCCCTGCTCTCTGTCTTATATAAACTAAAACTTTGACTGATCCTTCAATCCATGACGGGAAAGGCAAGTGCCCGACTTTGCATGGCGCGGCCGGCCGGCTAATTGATATCGCACAAGATGCAATATCGTTAATCGAGTCGTTGTAATCTTCTCAAACCATGCAAACACCGAACCGCAAATCTAAGGGTGGGCACTTTCAATGCGAGTACATACGCGCAAGATCCGGAGCAATCAAGGACGTGCAGTCCTTCATTGTCCTTCTGGAAACTTTAATGCTGGTTTGGGACGAGCTAAGTGATTTCGATTACTTGTTATCGGCAGTCGCTGCAGGAAGTTTAATAGTAAAAAAAATCTTCATGTCAATCTGCGATAGCGGCGACGCGACCAAGCTCCCCGGACCGCCGGTATATTGGTGCGCAGATCATTGCGTGCATCGATAACCGGTCATGACGCAATGATCAAGAACTGGCTCCCGGCGCCGACGCCGCCATGCCGCCGCCGGGAGCAGGCGTCGCAACACCAGAATCGCCGCTCTTTGAACATGCCACGCAGGCAATCGCCACTATTGCGGCCCCGATCCCTCTGATCCATTTAGCCGACCTGATTTATCTCCGGTTGGTGTAAAGCCTTTGTACTGCAGCCGAAAGACAGCAATGCGCAATCCGGGTTCGATCTTTGCGAAGCTTGTATTGAACACGGACCGAAAAACTGGAGACATATCTTGGGACACTTTCGCAAAACGGCTTGCATGCTGACGCTCGCCGTCTGCTTCGCAGACGGCGCATTCGCGCAAGGAACGAGCACCGGCGGCGCGCCGCCTGCTACACATTCCAGCAGCAGCGATTCTGGCGGCGGCCAGTCTGCGAGCATCAAAGGCGGCGCGGGCACTGCGGGGGAATACGGCACGGACCCCGCAACGTTGAAAAAGGAAGAAACGGCGCGGCAGCAGAAGTCGAAGGATAAAGCGTCGGCATCGAAGTAAATGAGATCCAGGCGACGCCACGCACCGTTGGAAAAGGCCTTCGCTGGACAGGGTTATCGAGAATGATTATTATTAACCATCCCGAGTACGCAGGCGTCCGGTCAACGAAAAGGGTGCAGAACAGGAGCCCCTTTCATGCACCAGCCACACGTTGCCTCCACCGCCCACGAAGTCACAATATCCCGTGACGCCAGCCTCCCTGAGTGGGAATACGTGATGCGGGCCGCCGTCGCCGCATCACGTGCCGCGCAACCGCTTGCGGCGTTAGACGGCTACCAACGGGCGCTCCAGATCGCGCGTCGCCTGATCGAACGGCTCCCCGAGGGACGCGCAAGCGACTGCGTCGCCGCGCTCGTGGTCTCCCATCACAATCTGGCCGACCTCGAACTCGAACGCGGTGGCACCGATCGCGCCGTCGCGCATCTTTGCGACGCGCACGAAGCGCTGCTTGAACTTTTCCTCGATACCACCCGCGACCCGTCACTACAGCAAGCCGCATTGCGTCATAGCGGCGAGACGCATGTGGCGTTGCTGAGCTACATCGCTACACATGGTCCTCATCCGCTCGTCGGGCGAACGCTCGAACTGGGCGAACGCGCGCTGAGCGCCGGCGACCCTCTTCCGCATTGATGTCTTGATGCACTGACTCCAAAAGGAACCCACGATGCCCTATACCCTTCCCGCCTTGCCCTATGCGATCGATGCACTCGAACCACATATCGATGCCCGCACGATGGAAGTCCATCACACGAAGCATCACCAGACCTACGTGAACAATCTGAACGCCGCGCTGAAGGACACGGAGTACGCGGATCTGCCAATCGAAAAGCTCGTCGCGCAAGTTGCGTCACTACCCGAGGCGTTGCAGGCGCCCGTGCGCAACAACGGCGGCGGCCACGCCAATCACAGCTTGTTCTGGACGGTCATGTCGCCCGAAGGAGGCGGCATGCCTGACGGCGAACTGGATCAGGCGATCACCGCAGATCTGGGTGGCTTCGATGCCTTCAAGGAAGCCTTCACGAAGGCAGCCCTGACGCGTTTCGGCAGCGGCTGGGCGTGGCTCTCCGTCAATAAACAAGGCAAGCTCGTAGTCGAAAGTTCAGCGAACCAGGACAACCCGTTGATGACGACATTGCTGTCAGGCAACACGCCGATCCTCGGTCTGGACGTATGGGAACACGCCTACTACCTGAAGTATGAGAACCGTCGGCCGGAATACATCGCCGCGTTCTACAACGTGATCAACTGGCCGGCAGTTGCGCACCGTTACGCCGACGCGCGCGCGTGACATCACCGACGCAAGTACTTCGAAGGCCCGTTCAGAAGCGTTCCGGACGGGCCTTTTGATCAAACGTCAATCACACGTCCACACGTCCACACGTCAATACGTCAATACACATCCCGCCGATACAACCCGTTCGCGACCATCATGCTCACGCGTTCGTCGCCGAGCGCGGCCCGCAGTTCCCTATCGACAGCCGGCGCCATTCCGGCAAGACTGCCGCAGACCATGAGCGCGGCGCCGCCCCCCACCCACGTGAAGATATCGCTGGCTGAATGCCGCACGAGATCCTGTATGTAGCGTCCGCAATCGTCGTCGCGTGAATACGCCAGGTCGATGCGCGCGAGCGTGCCATCCGCGCGCCACGCCTCGAGTTCCTGCTTGAAGAACGCGTCATATCGGGCGTTGCGCTCGCCGAACAGCAGCCAATGTCCTTTCGATCCCGCCGCGCTCCTTTCACGCAAATGCGCGCGCAATCCCGCGATGCCGGTGCCGTTTCCAATCAGGATCAGCGCACGTTCCCCATCAGGCCGATAAAACCCCGCGTTCGCCCGGATGCGCGCCTGCACCAGACTGCCTTCGGCGGCATGAGCCGTCAGCCAGCCCGAGCCCACGCCCAGTTCGCCCGATGACCTGACCCGTTGCCTGACTACGAGGTCGAGGTAACCATCGGCGGGAATCGAGGCGATCGAGTAGTCGCGATACGGCAAAGGCTTGAGGGTAGCGACGAGTGCTGCAGCGCTCATGTTGCGCACGGATTCAGCCGATGGAAGCACGGCGCCGGACAGATGCGCATCGAGACGCCGGCCGTGTACCAGCGCACCGGCATCCAGCCCAGCCGCCGATAAAACCCGCGCCACCGCCGCCGGATCATTGTGCGGATAGATCTCGACGATATCGCCCGCCGTCCAGCCCGGCGACGTTGCCGCGTTCACTTT
>NZ_CAXTGZ010000502.1:0-4469 GCF_964243625.1 uncultured Caballeronia sp. | reverse complement strand
GCAAGACGACCACGATGAAAGCCATCACGGGTCTGAAGCCGTATTCGGCGGGCGACATTGAATACATGGGCAAGTCCATCAAGGGCGTGCCCTCGCATGAGTTGCTCAAGCGCGGTCTCGCGATGGTGCCGGAAGGCCGCGGCATCTTCGCGCGCATGTCGATTCTGGAAAATATGCAGATGGGCGCGTACTTGCGCAACGACAGTGACGAGATTCAGAAGGACACTGATCGCATGTTCGGTTTCTTCCCTCGCCTGAAGGAACGTGCGGCGCAATATGCGGGCACGTTGTCGGGCGGCGAGCAGCAGATGCTGGCGATGGCGCGCGCGTTGTTGTCGCGCCCGAAACTGCTCTTGCTCGATGAGCCGTCAATGGGTCTCTCCCCAATCATGGTCGAGAAGATTTTCGAAGTGGTGCGCGAGATTTCTTCTGAAGGCCTGACCGTGTTGCTGGTCGAGCAGAACGCACGGCTTGCGTTGCAGGCGGCGAATCGTGGCTACGTGATGGATTCGGGTCTCGTCACCATGTCCGGCGACGCCAAGACCATGCTCGATGATCCGAAGGTTCGCGCGGCTTACCTGGGCGAATGACGCGTTGTTGATAAAACCGCATGCCTTCATCAGGCATGCGGTTTTTTTACGCCTGAAGCCGTTTGCCGAGGCTCACGACTTCGTCCATGTGATACCCGAGCTTTGCATAGAACGCCCGCGTCTCCGGCTTGTTCGCCATGATCTGCAGATTGAGCTTCGGACATCCAAGCGATGCAAGCGCTCGTTCCGCATGTTCGACCAGCGCCCGCCCGTAGCCGTTCCCGCGCTGATCCTCGGCGACCGCGAGCGAATAAAGCCATCCGCGATGTCCGTCGTAGCCCGTCATCACCGTCCCGATCACGCGCTCGCCCAGCACGCCGACGAAGAATAGTTCGGGTTGCATGGCCAGCTTGTTTCGTATCGATAAACGCGGGTCCCGCTGCGGTTTTCCCGGTACCGCATACTCCGGAAAAACCTCCGACCAGAGCGCGAGCACGGCGTCCGTGTCGCGCTCATCGAAAACGCGGATGATCACAGCTTGTCGAGGATGGAGCGCAGCATCGACAACATCTGGTCGATCTCGTCCTTCGTCACGTTCAGCGCCGGCATGAAGCGCAACAGGTTCGGGCGGGCGGCGTTCAGCAGCAAACCGTCCGGACCCATGTCGCGCGCCATTTCGACGATTTTCGGGCCGTTGTCGTTGTTCAGCAGCAGCGCGCGCAGTAATCCTTCGCCGCGTTCACCGTTAAAGCCGCGTTCCTCCGAAAGCTGCAGCAACTGCGCTTTCAGATACTCGCCGCGTTCACGCACGCCTTCGAGGAAACCCGGCGCCGTCAGTTGCGAGATCACCGAAAAACCCACGGCTGTGGTCAACGGATTGCCGTTGTACGTGCCGCCCTGATCGCCCGGTTCGAAGCATGCGACTTCCTTGGTCGACAGCAACGCCGCCAACGGCACGCCGCCGCCGATACCTTTGCCCAGCGTCATGATGTCCGGCTCCACGCCCGACAATTCATACGCGAACAACGTGCCGGCGCGGCCGCAACCGCTTTGCACTTCGTCGACGATCATCAGCAGGTTGTGCTTCTTCGTCAGCTCGCGCAACGCCTGCATGAACTCGCGCGTGGCCGGGATCACGCCGCCTTCGCCCTGGATGGGTTCGAGCATGACGCCGACGGTTTTATCGGTGATGAGTTTTTCAACCGATGCAATGTCGTTCAGATCGGCCTTCGGAAAGCCTGGCACTTGCGGTGCGTAAATGGTGTCCCAACCCGGTTTGCCCGATGCCGACATGGTCGCGAGCGTGCGCCCGTGGAAGCTGTGGTCGAAGGTGATGATCTCGTACGCGCCGCCCTTGAACTTCTTGCCCCACTTGCGCGCGAGCTTGATCGCGCCTTCGTTGGCTTCGGCGCCGCTGTTGGCAAAGAACACTTTGTCGAAGCAGCTATTGGCGCTCAGCAATCCGGCGAGCTGGGCCATGGGCGCGTTGTAGAACGCCGGCGACGGGTTGATCAGCGTGCGCGCCTGCTTGTTCAGGGCTTCGATCATGCCGTCGTTGCAATGGCCGAGACTGTTCACGGCCCAGCCCTGGATGAAATCCAGGTATCGCTTCTCGTTGTTGTCGTAGAGCCATGAACCCTTGCCGTGCGTGAACACGATCTCGGGACGGTTCGTGATGAACATCAACGATTCGACGGGATACTCTTGGAAATTCATGACGGCGGGCTCCACAAAAACAGCAAAGGAAAAAAGCGGCGAAGTTCAAGACGGCACCAGAAATGCAAAAAGCCACGGATGTCCGTGGCTTCATGGTGGCGAAATGTGCGCAGGCTTGAAATCAAGCGCCAATCCGTGACGAGCCAGCGGCATCCCTAAGGGAGCGGCGAGCGGCGACGTCGAAGATTGGTCTGGAGGCTGAGCATCTGCGAAGAATACGATAGGAAGTTCCTGCATGTAAACCGTGACGGCCGATTTTTATCGAACCGTCACGTCCTGGACCTTGACGAACAGACCCGATCAGACCGGATTCGCGAGATCGGCCGCGCTGGTGAACGAGTCGGCGAAGAATTCGTCCTCCGGCAAGCGGTGATGATTCGTGAAGTCGCGTTGCGCCGATTCCACCATCACCGGCGCGCCACATGCGTAAACCTGGTACGCGCTCAAGTCTGGCAGATCTTCAATGACAGCACGATGAACAAAGCCGGTCCGGCCGGTCCATGCATCGGTTTCATCGGGTTCTGACAAAACCGGAACGAACGAGAAGTTCGGCACTTCTTTCGCCCATTGTTCGGCGAGATCCATCATGTACAGGTCCTGCTTGCGGCGCCCGCCCCAATAAAGCGTCATGGGACGGTTCAGGTTCTTGAACACCGCATGCTCGATGATCGCCTTGATCGGCGCAAAGCCCGTACCGGAGGCGAGCAGGACGATCGGCTTCTCGGAATCTTCGCGCAGGAAGAACGTGCCGAGCGGGCCTTCGAAGCGCAGGATGTCACGCTCTTTCATGTTGCCGAACACGTGGTCCGTGAACGTGCCGCCGGGCATGTGACGGATATGCAGCTCGATCGGGCCTTCATGGTGCGGCGGGCTTGCCATCGAATAACTGCGGCGCTTGCCGTCCTTCAGAATGAATTCGATGTACTGCCCGGCCAGATACTGCAGCCGTTCGTTCGCGGGCAACTGCAGCTTCAGCTCCACGACATCGGTGCCCTTGCGCTCGAGCGCGTTCACGCGGCAGGGCAGCTTCTTGACCTGGATATCGCCTACGCCGGCGACTTCGCGCACGTCGACCACGAGATCGCCCTTGGGCGTCGCACAGCAGAGCAGCGCCATGCCGCGGGTTTTTTCATCGTTGGACAAGGCCGACGACGAATGCGGCGCTTGCTCCACTTCGCCGGACACGACCGTGCCCTTGCACGAACCGCAGGCTCCGTTCTTGCAACCGTAAGGAAGTCCGATGCCCTGGCGCAGCGCTGCGAGTAGCACCGCTTCGTCAGGTTCTACCTGAAACTGCCGGCCGCTTTGCCGGAGCGTAACGTTGAAAGCCATAGATCCTGGATGAGTTGGATGAAACAAAAGCCAAACCGCTCGCGGCTACAATCGACAGCATGATCGCCACTCGAAAACTTCGCCGCGCGCGCGTGCTGATTGCCGGTTGCGGCGATGTCGGCATGCGCTGCGTGCCGCTACTCGCCCAACGTGCCGCCGCGCCCCGCGTGATCGCGTTGTCGAGCCAGCCCGCACGCGCCGCCGAACTGCGTGCAGCCGGAACGACGCCGCTCATTGGCAATCTCGACGATCGCCGCAGCCTGCGCCGCCTCGCCGGGCTTGCCTCGACGGTCCTGCATCTCGCACCGCCCCAAAAATCCGGCGATGACGACTTGCGCACCCGCGCACTGATCGCAGCATTAAGTGCGCCGCGACGTTCCGTGGCACGGGTTGCGACCACAGCGGTGGCCCGCCAACGAGCATGGCGCGGCTGGTTTCGTGCGACCTTTGAGCGCGGTGCGGGAGCCACAAAAAGAGCGTCCATTGTACCCGAGCGGGTTTCGGATTCCCCTGCGCGCGGCCGGCCGATACGCGTGGTTTACGCGAGCACGTCCGGTGTTTATGGCGATTGCGGCGGGGCCTGGATCGATGAAACCCGTCCCGTGCGGCCGGACAACGGGCGGGCGAAACGGCGGGTATCGGCGGAAACGCAATTGCGCGGTGCGACCCGGCGCGGTGTGATGAGTGCATCGATTGTGCGGATTCCCGGGATCTACGCCGGCAACCGCCTGCCGTTGGCACGGCTGCAGAAGGGAACGCCGGCCCTGGCGCCTGCCGACGATGTCTACACGAACCATATCCACGCCGACGATCTCGCCGCCATTCTCGTGCTCGCGATCCGGCGGGCGCTGCCGCAGCGCGTGGTGCATGCATCGGACGATAGCGACTTAC
>NZ_CAXTGZ010000501.1:0-4485 GCF_964243625.1 uncultured Caballeronia sp. | reverse complement strand
AACGCTGCGGCTGTTGCTTCATCGGCGGGAAAGAACATCTCGATGGCAAGCTCCGACAGCGTCACATCGACCGGTGTGCCAAATACCAGCGTCGTCGTGATAAACGATAGACGTCCGGCCGTGGTATTCAACACGAACGGAATGGCGATGGACGATTCCATCGTCCGGTCTTCGTTCGAGGCGCCCGGATAGCTCGATAACTCGTCGCGCAATGCGATGAGTTGCACGTCGCCGCTCACGCGTATCTGGCCGTCGAGCCGTTCGAGCAGATGCCTTCGCCACTGCCCGAGATTCGCGATCTTCGACGCAAGCCCGTTCGGATGCAGGCTCAACCGCAGCACGTTGACCGGTGGCTCGAGCAGCGCAGGATCAGCACTGGCGACAAGCGCTGCGACCGCACCATTTGCCGATATCAGATTCCAGTGCCGGTCGATTGCCAGCGCCGGGTAGGGATAGTGTCCCTTCAACACTTGCTCGACGGCGAGCCGTGCGGGTGCCATCGATTGATCTTCGAGTGAGCGTTCCCGGAACACCGGCGCAAAGCCGGCTGCCGTGAGTAATTGATTACGCTCGCGCAGCGGAACATCGAGGTATTCGGCGAGACGCAACACCATCGCGCGGCTTGGCGAGGCTCGGCCGGTTTCGATAAAGCTCAGATGCCGGCTCGAAATCTCTGCTTCGTTGGCAAGCAAAAGCTGGCTCATGCGCCGCCGTTCGCGCCAATGCTTGATCAACGTGCCGATAGGTACGGCCGACACGGCCGTCGAGGTCAGAGTGTTCATGTCCTTACCTTAGCAAAGCGCCGTGCACGCGGCCATTACCTCTCGCGTAATCGACGCGCCGCGCGCCTCTCCCGATCATGACTTCCAGGCCGTGCCAATCCGGTTCGGCCGCAAGTCAGTCACGTTGAAAACAGGAGAGCATGATGACCGAGCATGAGGTTCTGGTGGGCTGTTATATCGATGCCTGGAATGAGACGGATACATCGCGCCGCGAAACGCTTGCCGCGCAGGTGTTGCAAGGAAGCGGGCGCTACGCCGACCCGATGATGAACAGCACGGGCCCCAAGGGCTTCGCCGGCATGATCGGTGCGTTCCAGGCGGCCATGCCGGGCTTGAAGTTCGAGCGTATTGGCAAGATAGATGCGACGGGACAAGTGGTGCGCTTCAGCTGGCGTCTGATCGATGCAACCGGGCGGCAGTTTGCAAGCGGCACGGACATCGGCGATTTCGGCATTGATGGACGCTTCGCCAGCATTACGGGCTTTATCGACAGTGCGTTGATGGGCCGCGACTGGAGTGTCGAGAAGTACGCAGCGTTCTGGGCGGCGCCGGATTTCAGCAAGCCGTCGGACGAACTGGCCGCGGATATCGAAGGATATTGGCCGGGGCTCGATACACCGCTGAAGGGCGTCGAAGCGTATGTTTGTCCGCTGCATGAATTGCTCCGGCGGGTTCCCGATTTCAGCCTCGAAGTCGCAGACTACGCAAGCCGCGGCGACACGGTTTTCATTCGATGGATTGCGACGGGTACGCACGAAGGTGTGCCACTGCGTTTCGAAGGCGTGGACTGCGTCCGGCACAAGGACGGTCAGGTCCATGAAAACCGCATCTTTTGCGACCACCCGCTGGTGCTTTCGTTGAACCGCTAAAAGGCTGTGGTCAGCGGTTATACATCGCCCAGGACGTCATCCTGATCCACGTCGATATCCGGCTGTCCGCGCACCGTGCGGCGCTTTTGCTGTACGTGATAGGCGCTCAGGACGGCGTGGACGACCATGTCCAGCGCCGGCTTCGCAATGCCTTGCTTGTCGGTCCAGACCTTCGGCGTAAGCGCGCCGGCGAGGGAGACGCTGTCGCCGTCATCGAGCGCCTGCAGCGCTTCTTTGGCTATATCGTCGAAAGCGATCACGTTGATGAAAAGGCTCTCGCCATCGCCTGCCGTGGCACGAACGCGGCATGTGACGAAATGCGTGCCGTGCTGGCCGGTGCGCACTTGCGCAGTACCGTAGAGTCGTCCGGAAACGAGACCGTCGATCATCGTATGTTCCTTCGAAATCACGGATTGTCTCACTGGGACTGCGACAGGGCGTGGTAACCGCGCAAGCTTTCGATTTGCGTTGCAAGCGCGCGAACAGCTTGAGTCAAATTTAGAAAGCGAAAATCGGCGTCCCAAGGCGTTTCTCATGCTGCGACGCATAAGCGCCCGCTAATCATGCCATTCATCCTAAAAAAGCATGCGCGTGCGGTAGGTAACGGTATAAGAACCGGACGCGACAAACACCATTAAAATCGCTTATCACTTTAATAATAAAATGCTACGATTATCGAAAGAGGGCGCTCTATGACGTAATGGAGTAACGCCACTAGACCTGAGAGTAATAAAAGAGCGCGTTGCCCTGCTTCATAGCAGGGCAACGATGCTTTACGAGCTAAATGAAAGGCCGGCTTAGGCCGTTGGCTTGGTTTCAGCTGATGGTCCCATGCGCCAGCCTATGCAATCTGCTTATCGGCCATAACCCAAAGCTAAGCGCACTTACACGATAAGCGTGTTGCCAAGCTCTCCAATGCCTTTACTTCGAACAGCGCTCCCCCTTCTGCTGTACCGTTCAGCGCGCTTGTAATGGCTGCATCACGGAAACCGTGATTGAATAGAACGTTATAACCAGGATCAGACGCCTTGCCGTTAGGTTGAATGAGCAAGCCTGTTGGCGAGGTTGGCAGATATATCGAATATGGTTGAGTGCCGAAACGTAGTGGCGAAAGCGGTAAAAGCCGGTTTGTCCGGGAAGCACTAAAAGAAACTACTGATCAGGCGCGATCGATATACCGTCCCGCGCCAAGCCATCCGAATAACAACGCGCAAGCAGCCGCATTTCCTCAGGCTGGTATACCAGATAACACGTCGAACGAAATGGAATGCCGGGAAAACATTTGTTATTGGCGAGGCCCGCTGGAAAATGACGGCAGTGTCTTAAGTCACAGCCATCAATAACGGGAAACGGTGGGAAACTTTAGCGGCAAGCTCAATCACGTTCGAACAATGTGCGCCGACCGACCTGCAGGCGGGACGGTGTGTGCAGAACTGGCGGCGCTCGTCAGGGCTGCGACAGATCAAGTGCCACTTCCCGATGTGAGGCAGAGGGGCGGCGCTGCTTTCTCACGCCAGGCCCCTGCACATCAGGCGAACCGCTGAAATTTTATGTCACATCCGGTCGGTAGTCGTAATTCGGGGTTACTGCGTTGAAACACTACCCGGAGATCGTTCAGCTAAGATTTCCATAACAACATTCCGTTGAGGTGGTCTTCAAATGAACAACAAGGTAAAGACATCGATTTTTGCAGGCGCAGTCGCCATCGGGGCGTTGGGACTGTCTGGTGCAGCTATGGCACAGGTTCGGTTAGGTGTGAATATCGGCGTTCCCGCGCCGGTGTATGTTGCGCCGCAACCGGTTTATGCGCCGCCCCCGCCACCCGTGGTCTATGCACCGCCGCCGCCCCCGCCGCCAGTTGTCTATGCGCCGCCTCCGCCGGTGTATGCGCAACCCGCGATCGTGATCGGCTGGCATGGCGACCGTTATTACGATGGCCACCGCTACTGGGCACGCGACGACTGGTACCGGCACCATGGCGGCGGTCCGCGATACGGCGATCGTCGCGGATATTGAGCGAACGCGGTCTGGTTCAAGTCCGAAGCCCCAGCGACAAGGCCATTCGGCGAAAGCCGGATGGCCTTTTATACAAGTTGCGCGGCAGCGATCCTCGCCGCTGTCCGCCGTCTTCCTGTACGTAACAAAGAGTAAGCTTTCCACAGACGATATCGCTCGTCACCGAACAACTTACAAAGTTGAAATACTGGATTGGTCTCGATCCGCTATATTCGCTTCCACCTGAACAATGACGGCCCGAGGCGCGCCTTTACACATGAATACGACCAGAAGCATTCGCAGTCTTGCAGGCATTGCCGGCATTTGCCTCATCACCTTGTCCGGCGCGGCCCACGCGGGCGGCGTGCACTTGGGTATCAATATCGGCATTCCTGCACCCGTCTACGTTGCGCCGCAGCCGTATTACGCGCCGCCGCCCCCGCCGGTCGTTTATCAGCCGGCGCCTGTGTACGCACCGCCCCCGGTCGTGATCGGGTGGTATGGAAACCGGTACTACGATGGACGGCGTTACTGGGCTCGCGACGACTGGTATCGGCATAATGGCGGCGGTCGGGGCTACTACGGTGGTCCGCAGCATGGCCATGGCGGCGGGGGCGGTGGAAATGGTCACGGCGGCGGTCACGGAAACGACCACCGCAGATAACTCCTCGCGCGATCCACAATACAAAAGGCCGTCCCGGTAAAACGGGACGGCCTTTGCATTTGCTGTAAGACCAAGGCTTCCGATCGACGAATTACTCCGCCGCAGCCAGAGGTGTCATGCCGCCAACCACCGCGTTGAAGCCGCTGTCGACGTGAATGATCTCCGCGCTGACGCC
>NZ_CAXTGZ010000500.1:0-4490 GCF_964243625.1 uncultured Caballeronia sp. | reverse complement strand
GCAAAACCCGGTCGAGGAGGGGCATGGCGCGCGATTTTCGGGGGGATCGAATACCCTCCCACTGATCCCTGCGAAAGGAGGGGTTGCGGGAGGTCACCTTACCGGTACCATCGAATTGTGATTTTTGGGAATGGCAATGGAAAACGGTAACTTCAAGACGGTGCTGCTGGTCGAGGACGAGGGGCTCACGCGAAGCGCCATGAAGAGCCTGATCCTTGCCAATGAACCGTTACTCGATATCGATGAGGCTGACGGCATCGAACAGGCCAAGGAAAAACTCTCCGGCGGCTCGTACGATCTGGTCTTTCTCGACTATCAATTGCGGGGAAACTCCACGGGCCTCGATCTGCTGAACTGGATCGGGGAACAGGAGCGCGAGGTGCAGACCATCATGCTGTCCGCACAAGATGACCGCGATACGGTGCTGGAATGCATTAGGAGCGGCGCATGCGGATTTATATCGAAGGCGAGTGAGCAAGGCGCGGGCGTGTTTCGCGAGGCGCTCAAGACTATCCTGAGCGGCCGGGTATATTTGCCCAATAGCGTGCTTGGAAAGGGCGGCCACAGCCCCAAGCCGGTATCGACGCATTCAGGCGTGACGGTCGAGTCGCTGAACCTGCCGCCACGGCTGACGGAAACGCTGCGTTATTTGCTGCAGGGTTTATCGAACAAGGCGATCGCCAGGAAGATGAATATCAGCGAGAACACCGCGAAGGAGTATTCGAGCGATCTCCTCGCGCGGTTTCATGTGACACGGCGAACCTTCCTGATTGTAGAGATGGCGCGCCGGGGAATTGAGATGCCGATGGGTAGTGCCGCGGTGCCGGCAAGGTAAGCGGGGGTTGGGCAGGATCTGAGAGACCAAAAATAAGAAACGCAAGGGCAGGCGAGTCGCCTGCCCATTGCAACCAAGTACACCCGAATCACCGTGTCAGCACTGGCTCGATCTTCTCCTTCAGCACCGCCAGGCCGCTTCAGCAAACGACCTCCCCGATATCAGCGATGCAATCTGCCTGCGCAGTTCCGCAGGACTTACCGGCTTGCTCAGCACGTCGTGATCGCAGGCAAGCGGCACGATCGTCGCGGCGGGCTCGCCCGTCACGACCAGACATGGGCAACGCCGGCCCAACTTGGCGGCACCGAGCATCGCGACTTCGCGGGCGGTCTTTTCATCGCGCAAACGGAAGTCGGTGATGATCAGGTCCGGGTATCGCTCGATCGAACCCAGTATCTGTTCGAACTCCTCGAAGCTGCTGGCCGAATCGAACAGCACGCCCCATTGCACGAGCAGCGCTTCCGTCGATGCCCGCACGAGGCTGTCGTCCTCGACCAACAATACATACAGCCCTTCGAGCGGCACTTCAAGATAGTCAGCGGTGTCGCCCTTTGCGCGCGGCGCGGCGTCTCCAAGCGGCGAGCCGCAAATCGGCATTTCCAGCGAGAAACGCGAACCACGGCCTTCTGCCGACTTCAGTTCGATCCGATGCTCCTCCAGCATCGAGACCACCGCGTTCACGATCGATAAACCCAGCCCGAGCCCGCGATCGTTGTCCTGCTCCGCATTGCCGACCTGGAAGAACGGCTGGAAGATTGCGTCCCAGTGCTCGGACGCAATGCCGATGCCGTTATCGACCACATCGATGCGCGTACGCGTCGCCGAGCGCACCACGCCCACGATCACAACGGGCTTGGGATTCTTGACGGCATCGGCGTAACGAATTCCGTTCGATACCAGGTTCGCGATGGCTCGTTGAAGCCAGTGCGAGTCGCTGCGCACGTAGACGGGCGCGGCAGGCATGCGCAGGCGCAGATCGACGCCATGCATGGCGGCAAGCGGGCGCAATTGCTCGGCGACTTCGAACACCGCGAGCTTCAGGTCGAACACGTGATATCGCGGCATCACGCGACCCGATTCGAGCCTCGAGAGATCCAGCACGGCGTTCAGGAATCGCGCGAGGATCACGGAGGAACGGCCGGATTCATCGATAAGCCTCGCCGCTTCGGTCACGTCGTCGTGGCGCACGGCTTCGGCGGCCGCTTGCAGGAAGAGGTTGAGCGCGTGCATGGGTTGCCGCAGATCGTGCGTGGCGGCGGCGAGGAAATTGGACTTCTCCTTGCTGGCCGTTTCTGCGGCCAACGTTTGCTGCTCTTTCAGCGATATCAGCGCGCGGGTTTTTGTGTCCTGATCTTTCTTCGATGCCAGCAAGTCGAGGTTCTTCCGCTCCAGTTGTACGTTCGCCGTGAGCAATTCGTTGTTGAGCACGCCGAGCGCGCGCTCGGCCGAAAAGCGTTCGCGCGATACCCGTTCCGCGTGAACACACACACCATGTCCGATCACGACCACGTTGAACAGATAGAACATGCCCATGTAGAAATCTTCGGGCGAAAGAATCCGGATGGTGAGCTGCAGCAGGATGATGCTGGAAAACGTGACCACGGCGGCCGTCAACGCGACCTTCGACTTCAGATAGAAGAAACCGAACTGAAAGAAAAAGACCAGGTAAAGGCCGACGAAATACCACGTGTAGTTGAACGGCCGTGGCGTGATGGAAACCAGCAGGAGCAGCAACAGGTTGCAGCCGTAGACGCCCATGAGCGTCACCCGCTGGGATGCGGCATGGGTGGCGAAAGAACCCCGCAGAGCCAGGCTTAGCACGAACATCAGCCAGACGATGCCCGCAAACCGCAGCGCCATGATGTCCATGAACACGGGTTCGAGCACCGTGCTCACGCGCCCGAAATTGAAGTCGTACCAGAGGAAGCAGACCCACACGCTCAACGCGAGCAGCGCGGACGCGCGCCGGAAGGCGCAGAAGCGCCGGCTATGGTCTTCGAGGAACTGCGCTTCCAGCGCAACGTCGGGAAATGCCTTGGGAACCGACAGGTTACGGATGAGGCTCAGGCCTGCGTCGCGTGCGGATGCCGAAACGAGCTGTGACGGCGTTGGCGTGGCGATCTCTGCGGTGTGCTCCGGTACGTCCATGTTTCGCTCACTCGAAAAGAACGTGACCGGCTACTGTAGCGGAGCACGCGTCTTATGAAAACCTCGTAATTGCAGGGCTTTTAAGCGTTCGGCTGGCGATGACCTCGTGTCATTGATTCGATGACGCGCAGGCTATCGTCATTCAAACTCCGCCGCATTACGATTTATTCCCTGTTTGCCGCATCGCCGAGATCTTTTACGAAGTCGGATGCGGCGCTTATTGATCAGATCTAAGCCGATCCATATAGGACGAAAAACATGTCACGCGTTTTCATAACGGGTTCCGCCGATGGCCTCGGGCAGATGGCTGCAGAGTTGCTGGTGGCGCAGGGACATCGCGTGGTTCTGCATGCACGTAACGAAAAGCGCGCCTGCGATGCAATGCGTGCTGTGCCAGGTGCGGAAGCGGTGGTATCGGGCGATCTGTCCAGTATGGACGCGACACGTGACGTTGCCGAGCAAGTGAACCGGCTTGGCCGCTTCGATGCCGTGATCCATAACGCGGGCGTCGGTTATCGCGAGTCGCGGCGTATCGAGACCATCGATGGCTTGCCTCATGTCTTCGCCGTCAACACGATTGCGCCTTACATCCTCACAGCTTTGATCGAAAAGCCTGAGCGGCTCGTGTATCTCGGTTCGGGCATGCATGAAGGCGGCGATCCGGGTCTCGATGACCTGCTGTGGGAACAGCGCAGGTGGCAAGGCGCAAGCGCCTATTCGGATTCGAAGCTGCACGATCTCTGGCTCGCATTCGGCGTTGCACGGCGCTGGCCGGGCGTTTTATCGAACGCGGTCCATCCCGGATGGGTGCCGACCAGGATGGGCGGCGCGGGCGCGCCCGACGACATGAAGGCCGCGCCGCGCACGCAAGCATGGCTTGCGGTCAGCGACGATCCTGCAGCAAGCGTGACGGGCGAATATTTCTTCCATATGAAACCGCGCAAGCCGAGTGCGGCCGCAAGCGATGAGCGTTTGCAGGACGGCCTGATCGCAGCATGCGAGCGACTGACCGGTATTCGTCTGCCGAATTGAACGCCTTGGATCAGACCAGTTCGGAAATCTCGATCAAATTCAGATCAGGGTCGCGGACATACACCGAGCGGATTTTTTGCGTTGCACCGGTCCGTTCGACCGGCCCCTCGATGATCGGCCAGTTGCACTGGTTCAGGTGTGCAATGACGTCGTCCAGGGGAACGGCTGCGATAAAACACAGGTCCAGCGCGCCCGAAACCGGCAGATGCGCCTTCGGCTCGAATTCCTTGCCGCGAACATGCAAGTTGATTTTCTGATTGCCGAAGCGAAACGCGCTGCGTCCCGCGCCGAAAGTTTCGAGCTGCATGCCAAGGACTTCCGTGTAGAAGTGGCGAGTCGCCGTTTCATCGATGCAAGTCAACACCAGATGATCCAGATGATCGATGAGGGCCATATCAAGCTTCTTCGCGTGCGGCGGATTTTTGCTGATCGGGCGGGGCGTCGTGAAGATCGAGCCGGCGGCCGGCCTTGAGAA
>NZ_CAXTGZ010000499.1:0-4495 GCF_964243625.1 uncultured Caballeronia sp. | reverse complement strand
AAAAATCCGCCGATATCACCGGTCTCCTGCCCGGACCGGACGACATGGAACTGGCGGCGGATCGCAAGACCTTGTGGGTCGGGTTCCGCTTCGCGCGTCATGTTGGCGTGATCGACCTGAACACCAACAAGCTGGTCGATACCATCGCTGTCGGCCGCTCGCCGCACGGAATCTTTTTTGCCAATCGCGCACCCGTGTATGCACCGAATCCGGATTGAGCCACACCGCAATGATTGAAGAGGCAGGAGAGCGTTTGCATGGTTACTGAAATTCTCGCTCAACTCGACAACGCGGTGGGCAGTTTGCAGACGCTGCTTTACGTCGATGTTGTCCAGCCGATTTTCTTCAAGGTCGGCTTGATGGGCTACGACGAAGACACTTACGACGCGCTTTATTGGGTCATCATCGGCGCGCTAGAAGTGCTGGCGACGTTCGCCATTCTGCGGCCGCTCGAAGCGCTTCGTCCCATTGAGACATGGCAGGACAGGAAGGCGGTTCGTTCAGATGTTTTTTATACGTGGATAGCGAAGCTCGGCATCATCAACCTGGCGTTCTTTTTCCTGCTGACGCCCGTGTTCAATCATTGGCAAAGCCTGATGGTGATCCACGGCGTTCCGAATCTCGAGGTCGACAGTCTGTGGCCCGGCGTGACCGATCAACCGGTTGTGTCGTTCGTGATCTATCTGATCGTGCTGGATTTCGCGGGCTACTGGTATCACCGTTGGCAACACCGCTTTGGCGTGTGGTGGGAATTGCATGCGGTTCATCACAGCCAGCAGCAAATGTCGCTCTGGGCCGACGACCGCAATCATTTCCTCGATGACATCATTCAGGCCGCGTTCTTCGCGAGCATCTCGCTCTTCATTGGCGTGGAGCCGTCGCAGTTCGTCGTGCTGGTCGCGCTCAGCAATGTGCTGCAAAGCATCCAGCACGTGAACGCCCGCTTGCCATTCGTGCCCATGCTCGACCGCGTGCTCGTAAGTCCGACGTTTCACCGGCGTCATCATGCGATTGGCTATGGTCACGAAGGTACGCGTTATGGCTGCAACTTCGGCGTGCTGTTTCCGTGGTGGGACATGCTGTTCAAGACGGCTTCATGGAATCGCGCGGTCGAACCGACAGGCATTCGCGATCAGTTGCCGGCGCCGGACGGCCGCGGGCGCGATTACGGAATGGGCATGTGGGCGCAGCAATGGCATGCGTTCGCGCGGATTGCGCAGCGAATGCGTTCCGAATAGTTTTAATGCGGCTTGAACGCCGCGCCGCATCACACAACGCCATGCGCTTCGCGCATGGCGTTTTTTTATTGGCGCCGTCAAAACGTCAGCCCAATCATCTTTACACGATTTTTACACCCGCAGCAGTTCTCTTTGCCAGCCGTTTACACACGATCAACTAACCTTCAGCACGTCCAAATCCGCTACGGGAGATCAAAACAATGGACCTGCTTTATATCGCCGGCATCATCGCCTTCTGGGCTTTATGCGCGGCTCTGACCATCGGTTGCGACAAGCTGCGTCGCGCTCCAGGAGGCCGCCCATGACCACCTGGATGCTGGTGCTGGCCGGTGCCTCGACACTGCTCTTGTTCGTGTACCTCGTGTACGCATTGCTGCGTGCGGAGGATCTGGAATGAACGCCAATAACCTGTTTCAAGCGGGCCTTTACATTGTCGTATTGATCGCGCTCGCGGTTCCCATCGGCCGGTACATAACCGGCGTGCTCGACGGTTCGTCCGTAGTGGTTCGCCGCATCGGCCGCCCGATCGAGTCAGTGTTGTACAAGCTGGCCGGCGTAGACGATAAAGCCGAAATGTCGTGGAAGCATTACGCCTTTGCCGTCCTCGCATTCAACGCGCTCGGCGCGCTCGTGGTGTTCGGATTCCTTCGTCTGCAGCAATGGTTGCCGTCGAACCCGCAAGGCTTCGGTCCGATGACCTCCGACGGCGCGTTCAATACTGCGGTCAGCTTCGTGACCAACACGAACTGGCAGGATTACACGCCTGAAGCGACCGCGAGTTATCTGTCGCAGATGGTCGGCTTGTCGGTGCAGAACTTCTTGTCCGCCGCAACGGGTATTGCTGTCGTGGTTGCGCTGATTCGCGGCTTCGCGCGTCACACGGCGACCACCATCGGCAACTTCTGGGTCGACCTGACGCGCATCACGCTCTACATCCTCGCGCCGATGGCAACCGTCATCGCGCTGGTGTTCGTGAGCCAGGGCGTGATCCAGAACTTCGAAGCGTACAAAGATGTCGGCACGCTGCAGACCACGACATACCAGACGCCGAAGACGGACGCGCAAGGCAACGCGGTGAAGGACGCCAAGGGCAATGCCGTGATGGTCGACAACAAGGCCGACAAGCAGACGCTTGCAATGGGCCCGGTCGCTTCGCAGGAGGCGATCAAGATGCTCGGCACGAACGGCGGCGGTTTCTTCAATGCCAACTCAGCGCATCCGTATGAAAACCCGACGCCGTTTTCGAACTTCGTCCAGATGGTTTCCATGCTGATCATTCCTGCGTCGCTGTGCGTGGTGTTCGGAAGGATGGTCGGCGACAGGCGCCAGGGCTACGCGATTCTTGCCGCGATGACCATTGCCTTCGCAATTGCATGCTGGGGTGAAATCTCGTTCGAGCAAGCGGGCAATCCACTGTTTGCATCGCTGCATGTCGATCAGAGCGCGTCGCCGTTACAGGCAGGTGGTAACGCCGAGGGCAAGGAAACACGCTTCGGTATTGCGCAGTCGGGCATTTTCACCGTTGCAACGACGGCGGCTTCGTGCGGCGCCGTGAACAACACGCACGACTCGCTGACGCCCATGGGCGGCTTCGTTCCAATGCTGCTGATCCAGCTCGGCGAAGTGATCTTCGGCGGCGTGGGTTCGGGCCTGTACGGCATGCTCGTCTTCGCAATGCTTGCGGTATTCGTCGCGGGCCTGATGATCGGGCGCACGCCTGAATACATCGGCAAGAAGATCGAGTCGTACGAGATGAAGATGGTCGCGATCGTGGTGCTGCTGACGCCGTTCCTGGTGTTGCTCGGCACATCGATGGGCGTGCTGACGGCCGCGGGCACGGCGGGTATCTCGAACCCGGGACCGCATGGCTTTTCCGAAGTGCTCTACGCCTATAGCTCGGCCGCGAACAATAACGGCAGCGCATTTGCGGGCCTCACGGTCAGCACGCCGTTCTACAACATCACTACCGGCATTGCGATGTGGTTCGGCCGCTTCGGTTCGATCATTCCGGTGCTTGCCATTGCAGGTGCGCTGGCCGCCAAGAAACGTATCGCGACGACTGCCGGCAGCCTGCCGACGCACGGTCCGCTGTTCGTCGTGTTGCTGCTCGGCACGGTGGTGCTGGTGGGTGCGCTGACCTATGTGCCGGCGCTTGCGCTGGGTCCGATCGTCGAGCATCTGATGATGCTCTCGGGCAAATAAGCGGTCACTGATACAGAGGAAAGTATGAACACAATTGTCAAACCGCCAGTGAAGACGCCTAACAAGGCGCCGGAGAAAAATCCGGAGCCAACGGGAAATTCACGCTCGGCTGCGCGTTCCATGTTCGACCCGGCCATTGTCATGCCGGCGATCGCGGACTCGTTCAGGAAGCTCGACCCGCGCACGCAATTACGCAATCCGGTGATGTTCTGCGTGTATGTGGGCAGTATCCTGACCACGGTCCTTTGGGTGGCCGCTTTGTCGGGCCAGGCCGAGGCGCCCGCGGGTTTCATCCTTGCGGTGTCGCTGTGGCTGTGGTTCACGGTGCTGTTCGCGAACTTCGCCGAAGCGCTGGCTGAAGGCCGTTCGAAGGCGCAGGCCGCATCGCTGCGCAGCGCGAAGCGCGACGTCATGGCGAAGAAGCTGGACAAGCCCGATCACAAGGGTGCAATCCAGATCACGACCGCGACAGAACTGCGCAAGGGTGATGTCGTACTGGTGGAGACGGGCGACGTGATCCCTGCCGACGGTGAAGTGGTGGATGGCGTTGCTTCTGTCGACGAGTCCGCCATTACCGGCGAATCGGCGCCCGTTATCCGCGAGTCGGGCGGCGACTTCACGGCAGTGACGGGCGGTACGCGCGTGTTGTCGGACTGGATCGTGGTGCGAGTGACGGTCAATCCGGGCGAGGCGTTCCTTGACCGCATGATCGCGATGGTCGAAGGCGCGAAGCGCCAGAAGACGCCCAACGAAATCGCGTTGACGATCCTGCTGGTCGCGTTGAGCCTCGTGCTGCTGTTTGCGACCGCGACGCTGCTGCCGTTCTCGATGTTCTCGGTCGGCGCCATGAAAGCGGGACACGTGGTGACGATTACTGCGCTTGCCGCGCTGCTCGTGTGCCTGATACCGACGACCATCGGCGGGTTGCTTTCTGCCATTGGCGTGGCCGGCATGAGCCGCATGATGCAGGCGAACGTGATCGCAACGTCCGGACGTGCCGTGGAAGCCGCCGGTGACGTGGACGTGCTGTTGCTCGACAAGACCGGCACGATCAC
>NZ_CAXTGZ010000498.1:0-4496 GCF_964243625.1 uncultured Caballeronia sp. | reverse complement strand
CTTGTCCGTCATCACCCAGCCCGGTACGAGCGAATTCACGCGGATATTGAACGGGCCGAGATCGCGTGCGAGGCCGTTCGTCATGCCTTGCACCGCCGCCTTCGCCGTGGTGTAGACCGGGAAACCGCCGTTCTTCAGCATCCAGCTAATCGATCCCAGATTGATGATCGAGCCGCCGCCAAGCTGTTTCATATCGTCTATGACAGCCTGCGCCGCGAAGAACTGATGGCGCACATTCACGGCGATACCCGCGTCATACGACTCGGGCGTCACGTCTTCGATCTTGTGGCGCTTGTCGTTCGCCGCGTTGTTCACGAGCACGCCGATGGGTCCAAGCGTGCTGCGAACATCGGCGATTCCCTGCCGCAACGCAACGATATCCGTCAGGTCCACGCGCAGGAACACGGGCCGGAATTGGCTTTCGTCCAGATCCGCGCCGAGCTGGTCGGCAAGTGCTTCGCCGGCGTTCGTATCGATATCGAAGAACGCGACCTTCGCGCCCTGATCGAAGAAATGCTCGACGAACGCCGCGCCAATTCCGGTCGCGCCGCCGGTGATCAGCACCACCTTGCCGGCGAGACTCGGATAGCGCGCAAGGGTTTTATCGACTGAACTGGCCATCGTTTTACGAACCCCTAATTAATCGCGTGAGCCGCGGTTCTTCAACTGGTCGAGCAGCACGGCGGCGAGCAGGATCGCGCCGCGAACGAGGTACTGATAGAACGCGTCGATGTTCATCAGGTTCATCACGTTCTCGACCGTACCCATGATCAGCACGCCGATCACCACGCCCGAAATGGTCGCACGGCCGCCAAGCAGCGACACGCCGCCGAGCACGCACGCGGAAATCACGTTGAGCTCGAAGCCATCGGCCGCGTTCGGCTGACCCGACGTAATCCGCGACGCCAGGATCACACCGGCCAGCGCTGCCACCGCGCCCTGGATCAGGAAGATCCAGACACGCGTGCGTTCTACATTGATACCCGCCAGACGTGACGCTTCTGCGTTACCGCCAATTGCGAGCGTATTGCGTCCGTACACGGTCTGGTTCAGCAGCACGCCGAACACAATGAAACACGCCAGCGTGACCCAGATCGGCAGCGACACGCCGAACATCGTCAATCCGCCGAGCGCGATAAACGTATCCGACGACACGCCGACCGCCTGACCATGCGACACGATAAACCCAAGCCCGCGCACCACTTCCATGGTGGCGAGCGTGGCGATCAGCGCGTTGATCCGCAAGTACGCGATCACTGCGCCATTCACGAAGCCGATCGCCGAACCTGCCGCGACCGCCGCGATGATCGCGATGAACGTATTGCCCGTCGCGTTCAACACCATCGCGCAGAGCACGCCGGCGAACGCGACCGTGGACCCGACCGACAAGTCGAAATCGCGCGATGCCAGACAGAACATCATCGTGCAGGCGACCATGCCGATCTGCGAAATCGACAGCGCGAGCCCGAGCATGTTTTCGATCGAGAAGAAGTGATCGACCGACAGCGACATGGTGATGAACATCACCACGAAGATCACGATCAAGCTGTATTCGGTGATCTGCTGCCACCACTTCTGCTTGTCGTTCTTCGCCGGCACCAGCGTGTTTGCTATGTTTTCCCTGACTTCCATGATGTCCTCCGTCTCCACTTTTCGCTTCAGGCTGCCTGCGCAGTCGTTTCGGTTTGCACAGGCAGCGCAAGATTCAGCACTGATTGTTCGTTCGCTTGTCCGCGCGGCAATTCGCCCGCGATCCGCCCTTGCCGCATCACCACGATCCGGTCCGATACCCCCAGCACCTCGGGCAATTCGGAAGAGATCATCACGATCGCGCAACCGCGTTCGGCGAGTTGATAGATGACGTTGTAGATCTCGTGCTTGGCGCCCACGTCGATACCGCGCGTGGGTTCATCGAGGATCACGACCTTCAGTTCCGGCTCGGCGAGCCAGCGCGACAGAATGGCTTTTTGCTGATTGCCGCCGGAGAGAAAGCGGATCTTTTGCTTGCGGCTCGGCGTCTTGATCTTCAGCAACTGGATAAACCGGTCAGCCGTTGCGGCTTCTTTCTTCCGGTCGAGAAACAAACCCGCGTGCAGATAGTGTCGCCGGCACGAGATGTTGATGTTCTCGGAAACCGTCGCCATCGCGATGATGCCCTCTTCCTTCCGGTCTTCCGGACACAGCACGATTCCGTGACGGATCGCTTCGCCCGCGCTGCGGATCTTGATCGGCTTGCCATCGAGCGCAATCGTGCCAGCCTTCTTGCTGTCCGCGCCGTAGACCAGGTGCATCAGTTCGCTGCGGCCTGCGCCGACCAGCCCGAAGAAGCCGACGATCTCGCCGCGACGCACTTCGAAACTCGTCGGTTCGCGCAGCGCGTGGCCTTCAATGTTCTTCACCGAAAAGCGCACGTCGCCGAGCGGCCGCGCCTTGTAATCGTAAATGTCCGCAATCTCGCGGCCGACCATTTCCTGCACGAGCGTATCGCGCGGGACTTCGCCCAGATTCGCGTGCGACGCGATCTTGCGGCCATCGCGGAAAATCGTGCACGTGTCGCACAACTCGTAGATCTCATCCATCCGGTGCGAGATGTAGATCAGCGCGCGGTTATCCGCTTTCAGATCGCGCACGAGCTTGAACAGCACTTCCGTCTCGCGATGCGAGAGCGAAGACGTGGGTTCATCGAGCGCAATCACGCGTGCGTTGCGCAGGAGCGCCTTGCAGATTTCCACCATCTGCCGTTGCGCGATGGAAAGCTTCTTCAGCTTCGCGTTCGGATCGAGATCCACGCCCATCTGCCGCAAGCGTTCGCTCACATGCTTTTTCGCTTCGCGCTTGTGTACCCAGCCGAGCGTGCTCGGCAACGCGCCGAGCAACAGGTTCTCGGCCACGGTCAAATCCGGTACGTACTGCAATTCCTGGTGTATCACCGCGATGCCCGCCGCAATCGATGCCGCCGCACTCGAGAACTTCACCTCGTTGCCATCGATCAGGACACGCCCGGAATCGGGTTGATATTCACCGCCCAGCACTTTCAGCAAAGTCGATTTACCCGCGCCGTTCTCGCCCATCAGACCGTGCACTTCGCCGGCGTTGACGTCGAACGACACGCCGTCGAGCGCGCGCACGCCTGGAAAAATCTTGCCGATATTGTCAAAACGCAGCGTCGCTGACACATCGCCTCCTTGGAATTCGAGCGGACCGCGCGGCTTGTGCAACGCGGTCCGTACTACACAGAACTTACTTGGCCGCTTACTTAGCCGATGCCAGGCCCATCTTCTCGCGCACGTCGGCCACGTTGTCACGCGTTGCCAGCATGCCGGTCGTGAGCGTCACGAGCGGCGGTTCCTTGCCGTCCTTGATCCACGTGTAGACCAGTTCCGTCGTTTCTTCGCCATGACGCTTCGGGCTGATGATCACCGTGCCGTAGAAGCCGGTCGGGTTCGGTTTCTTGAATTCGTTCAAAGCCGAATCCGAGCCGCCGATACCCACGCCAATCATGTTGTCCGCCTTGAAGCCACGGCCTTCTGCTGCACGCACGGCGCCGAGAACAGCTTCGTCGTTAAGACCGAATGCGACCCAGTGCTTGAACTTCGTGTTTTTCGTCAACGCGATGTTCGCTGCATTGAAGGCGTTTTCCGTATCGGTCTTGGCTTGCGGCGCCATCACGATGTTCGCCTTCGGGAAACCGGCCGCGACCAGCGCTTCGACTGCGCCAGCGGTACGGTCATGCGCCGTCGGAAGTTGCTCATACGTCACGTCGATCGCGCCCACGTCGGCCATGTTCCAGCCGCGCTTCTTGATCTCTGCAGCAATGCCGTCGCCCACTTGCTTGCCGATGTTGAACGCCGAAATGCCCATGTAAGGGACCGATTCGATCGGCTTGCCCGAGCCGTCGACCAGGCGGTCATCGACCGTCATCATCTTGAGCCCCGCAGCTTTCGCCTTGGCGACAATGCCCGGTCCGAGCTTGACGTCAGGCGTGCAGATCACGAAACCCTGGGCCTTTTGCGCGGCGAGGTTGTCGATCGCGCTCATGACTTTTTCACCCGACGGCGCGCCGATCTTCACCAGCGTGAAGCCCTTGTCCTTGGCGGCCATTTCGGCGAATTTCCATTCGTCCTGGAACCACGGTTCTTCCGGCTGCTTCACGAGAAAGCCAATCTTGACCGGATCAGCGGCCTGCGCGATCGGCGCCGCGAACATGGTGGCGCTTGCAGCCGTAGCCGTGGCCACCAGCGTGATGAACATTCTGCGTTTCATGGTCTGTCTCCTGACTTGAATGTCTAGTTGGTACGAAGGTGTTGGCCGCGTTTTGTTTTCATGACGTCGCACCACGGCCAGTGCGTCATCCGATACTGCTGAATTCGCTTATTTCTCTTTCTTAATCGTGGTACAGCGCCGAGCGCCCGCCATCGACGGTGATGCAACTCGCGTTGATGAACGGCGCTTCATCCGATGCCAGGAACACCGCCGTCATCGCCACTTCTTCCGGC
>NZ_CAXTGZ010000497.1:0-4517 GCF_964243625.1 uncultured Caballeronia sp. | reverse complement strand
CGAGTCGGTTGTCTCCGGTCGCAAATCGGGTGCTGAAATGGCCCGCCTTTACGGTGTCAGCGAACCTACCGTTTCGCGTATCGTGGCCGCACACCGGCAAAGCATGGAAGTTAAATCGGCGTAGGCATCCGCGACGGCGATCAATGGTTATTCGGCTTCTGAGCCGAAAGCCGTCTTGCGACAGTGTTTCAACCGTTCGTTTTGACATCAGTATCGGTGTGCAACAAAGTACGTCAGACTCCGGCTCAGATTTTGGCGTACCGATCCGTCGCGCGGACAAGCTGGTCAAGGATACCCGGTTCGGAGAAGGCGTGACCTGCGCCTTCGATCAGGCGGAAGTCCGCTTCTGGCCATGCCTTGTGGAGCTCCCACGCGTAGCGAACGGGGCATGGCATGTCATAGCGACCGTGAACGATCGTGCACGGTATCGATCGTATCTTGCGTACGCCGCGCAGCAATTGACTTGGCTCGAGCCAGCAACTGTTGAGAAAGTAGTGAAGCTCGATGCGGGCGAAAGCGAAGGCATAATGTTCATCGTCGTGCAGCGCGGACGTGACCGGCTCAGGTAGCAGCGTCGCCACCTCGCCCTCGAACAGGCTCCACGTGCGCGCAGCGGCGATCTGATCGTCGCGCGAGCCAGTCATCACGCGCCGGTGATAGCCCTCGATCAGGTTGCCGCGTTCCCAAGCCGGTATGTTCGCGACCAGGCGCTCATATTTGTCGGGGAACAGCTCCGACACGCCAAACTGGTGCAACCAGTGCAGCTCGGGCGACGTGCACGTGGAAATGCCGCGCAGGACGAGCTCGCATACGCGGTCGGGGTGTGATTGCGCATAAGCCAGCGCAAGTGTCGAACCCCAGGAACCGCCGAAGACCAGCCAGCGCTCAACACCCGCCGCTTCGCGAAGTCGTTCGATGTCGGCGACCAGATCCCAGGTCGTATTGGCTTCGACACGAGCATGTGGTGTCGATCGGCCGCACCCCCGTTGATCGAAGAGCGTAACGTCGTAGAGCGAGGGATCGAAGACGCGGCGGTGAAGAGGCGATATGCCTGCGCCCGGCCCGCCGTGAAGAAAGACTGCGGGCTTGGCACCGGGGGTGCCGCAACGCTCGAAGTACACACGGTGCCCACCATCCACCTCGATCGCACCAGTCGCATAGGGTTCGATGGGAGGATAGTAGGTGCGCAGCATCAGTGATCTCCTCTTCCGTTTGAGTTGACGGGAAGATCGGCGGAGTGACCCGACCCTCCTCGAAATGTGCGGGGAGGCTCAATGGGTCGGCAATCCGGGAGCCGTTCGCCGTGCCAGCAGATCGCGTCCATTGACCAGGACGATGCCCGCAAGGATAACGATCGTTCCGAGGACGAACGGTAGGGTTAGCCGATCGCCCAGGACAGCGACGCCGAACCCGATCCCGAAAACCGGCGTCATAAGCGTCAGCACGCCAAGCCGAGAAGCGAGGTAGCGCCGCAGTAAGGTGAACCAGGCCAGGTAGCTTGCAACGGAAATGACGATGGTCTGGTAGGCGAGGCTCGCAAGCAGCGTCGTCGAAGGCGTCATGGCCGTCTGCCCGAGCACCACGGCGGCCCCGGTCGCCATGACCGCGCCACAGGCGAGCTGATACCATAAAGTCACCGCAGGAGACGTAGATGTGAGCCGCGACGTTCGCACGACGATCGTCGTCGCGCCCCATGCCGCACCAGCCGCGATACCCAGACAATCACCGATCCAGGCTCTGCTCCCCGTCACCGTGTCGCCGCGCCCTGAAAATGTCAGAATGATCCCGGCGATGGCGATGATGATGCCGAGCCATTGCGCCGCCACGAGCCGCTCCTCAACGAGTGTCAGGTGAAGCCCCAGTGCCGCGAAGATCGGCGACGTATAGAGGAAGATCGAGATGTGCGACGCGCTGGTGAAGTGCAGGCCCACAGCGAACAGAATGAATTCCAGACCAAAGAGTATGCCGGCGACCAGGGCCGGCCGCCAGGTTCCTCCGCCCAGTTCGCGGTACTGTCCGCGAACAAGGATGATGAGGAACATTACGACGGCAGCCGCGGCCGAGCGAAGCCCGACCTGTAGCAGCGGGGACATCGCCGGTTCGGCCAGTTTGATGACGACCTGCTGCGTTCCCCAAATCGCGCAAAGGGCAGCCATCGTTGCTGCTGCCGTGCCGTCAATTGCTTTGCGGCTGTTCACAGGCGATGCTCAAGTCGAAGCCGAAGCAGCGGCGACGCGTTCAATAAGTTGTCGATGCTGTCGGAGGCGTGCGCGCGCAGATCATCGGCGTAAAGTTCGGGTGCCTCCGAAGCAGGAAAATGCCCTCCTTTCGGCATGACGGTGTAGCGACGCACGTTGTACAGCCGCTCGGCAAGCTCGCGCGGCGCGAGCGCCAGGTCGTGCGGCCACATGGCGATCGCGGTCGGAGCACGAACATAATCGTCGGGCTTTAGCGGCGGACGAAGGCGGGTTCCTTCGTAATAATACCGTATCGATGACCCGATCGTGTTGGTCGCCCAGTAGATCATCAAATTGTCGATCAGCGTCTCTATTGGCCAGACGGAAAGCAAGTCATTGTGGCAGTCAGTCCAGCCGTGAAACTTTTCCACGATCCAGCTCGCCAAGCCCGTCGGCGAGTCGGCGAGGCCGAAGGCGAGCGTCTGGGGCTTGGAACTCTGGATCGCCTGATACCCGCCTTCGTCATTGTCCCAAATCGCGGCACGGCGCGCATAGGCGGCTTCCGCTTCGGTTGCGGGTTTATCGCCCGGCCTATCGGGTTTGGGCGCGACTGCGGAAACATGCAGCGCGAGAACGCGATGCGGATGATGGAGCGCGATACGCGTCGCGATGCCGGACCCGATGTCCGTGCCCGCCACGAAGAAACGGTCATATCCAAGCGCCGTCATCAGCTTGGGGTACAGATCGGCCGGCTCAACCTGGTAGGGCAGGTTTGGCTTGTCCGAGAAGCCAAAGCCCGGATGGGTCGGGATCACGACATCGAATGAAGGATCGCCGGCCCCAAGCAGCGGAGCGAGGCGCTGATATTCGACGAAGCTTGACGGCCAACCGTTCATCAGGAGCAGCGGCACGGGCCGCTCGCCGCGTCCACGAAAGTGCAGGAAGTGCACGCCGTATCCGTCGATCGTCGCGCGGTGATGGGGAAGTCGGTTGAGAACCGTCAGGCGTTCGCGCCAATTATAACGATCCCGCCAGTAGCTGACGAGAGCCGCGAGGAAGCCGCGTTCGGTTCCCTGGTCCCAGTTCGTCGTGACAGAGTCGTTCCATCGCACGGCTGCAAGGCGACGATGCAGGTCGTCGACCATCGGCTGGTCGTAAGCTATCTCGAATGGCGCGATCATGACCGGTTTCCTTGCTCGTGCCACGCCCGCGCTCCCCGTGGCGATGAGCAGCGCGATCGCGTCTCGACGCGTCAGCACGTGGCGGCAACTGTAGACAACATGCGTTACCTGCTATAGGTCATGACCGGTAACGGCAAGGAAATAAAAATGCCCGAACATCGTGAGGCAACTCCGACCGAGCTGCGCGACTTGGAGTCCTTCCTTTGGCGCGATCTCGATAGCCTGGCAGCGTGGCGCGCCTGGATGGAGCAGCGCCAGTTCGATGGGCGCGAGGCGGAGGCGAGCTTTGCAGAGGCGGTCGCAATTCAGGAAGCGCTTCGCCAACTTGAAGCTGTCAACAATGGCACTGTCTCATTGGCAGGCGCGTCGAACGCTATGAGCAGGCTTAATCAGGCGATCGAGCACCACGCGCTCAGACCAAAGGTCACCGCAGATGGAATTCGAATGGACGCCGGTGCGGGCGATCCCGTCGGGCACGTGCTTCAAAATTTGCTTCATGCAATGGTGACCAACCTGTGGCCGCGCTTTAAACTATGCCGAGACACCGCGTGCCAGGCTTCCTTCTTCGATAGCTCGAAAAACGGCAGCAAAATCTGGTGCTCGATGGAGATTTGCGGCAGCCGCAATAAAATGAGGCGGCACCGGGCAAAGGCTGAGGCATCCGCGCGGAGCGCTGCATAACGTCCCCGTCGGTTATCAAAAGAAGAATATTCCAGCTGCGCCACAACCGGTCGGTTTCGATACCCGCGCTGGACACGCGTGCGTGCGGTTTTGTGAAGGTCAGAACCCCGCTTTATAATGTCGGCTGCGGGAAACCAGCTCAGTTATGAATGTCATAGGGCTGTTGCTGCTGCTGAAAAGACCGCTCCGGGGTACCGTGAATCTGTGTCCAAATAATGCACAGCGGCCGATTACGAACGAGCCCGGTCGGCGAGCATCTCCTCGATGTAGTCGATGCCGTCGGCGGTGAACGCGTCGATCGAGGGATCATCGTCGTCGGCGCTGTCGATCACCGACAGGTAGCCGTCCTTGGGTCGCATGGTCTCGGCGAGTTCCTCGATGACCGCCTGCTCGACCCCGAGCTTCTGGGCGACGAACCGGGCGGTGAACACCATCGAGAGGTAGGCCACTACGCCGCCTCGGCCAGTTGGATCGGCTG
>NZ_CAXTGZ010000496.1:0-4527 GCF_964243625.1 uncultured Caballeronia sp. | reverse complement strand
CGCCTTCACGTCCTTCGGATCGCTCATGCCGGGCGGCAGGTTATGCGCCTGCATGACAACGCCCTCGGCCTGCGATATTGCCGTCGATGCATCCGTGCGCGTGCGGATCAGCAGTCCCGGATTGCGCTTTTGCGGCATCGCGCTCGAGACATACGTGTTCGCGCCGCCTTCCTGCAACAGGATCCACGGACGCGATTCGGCGTATTGCGTCATCACATCCTGGATGAAAGCGCCGGTATGCAGCGCCACGCTAGTGACGATCGCGCCGGCTTCGACGGGTTCATCGACGGAAGAAATCTGCGACGCGTCGTAGGCGTTATCGACGATCGCATTGAAGCCGAGATACTTCGCCATGCGCTCGCGGTCGAGCGGCCAGCTTGTGCCGTTCAGGACGGTCGTGCCCATCGATGAACGGTCCACACGTTTGTACGCTTCGCGGATTCGCTGTGCATCGCGGTCGAGGCCTGCAACAAAGCCGAGCAGATAGTGGCCGTAGCTGTTGGGCTGGGCCGCCACGCCGTTCGTGTAGTTCGGCACGACGGTGGCCTTGTACTTATCGGCGAGACGCACGATGGTCGCGGTCGTCGCGTTGAGCTGGTCGGCAAGGTTGAGCAGGTCGTCGCGCAGGATGGCCGAGCGGTAGGTGGCGTGCATGTCCTGGCTCGAACGTCCGGCGTGCAGCAGCGTGATGTCCTCGCCCGCGGCCTTGATGAGGAGCGGCTCGAACGTGATCACCGTCTTCGGGCGCTTGGCGCCGGGCTGGTTTCCATCCGCGATCACCTTGGCCACGCCCGCGGCGAGACGCGGGGCCATGGATTTGTCGAGCAGGCCTTCGTCCGTGTTGATGACAACGGTCGCCTTGTTGATTTCGCCAAGCCAGAAGAATTCGTCGTGTGGCGGGATCTGTTGTGCAAAGGCCGGCGAAGCGCAAAGCAGAACGGCTGCGGGGAATGCCCAGCCATGCAGTCTCATGATAGGAATGGTCGCGGGTTGGGAAGCCGCGATTATAAAAGCGCCGTTATCTTCACGTACTGGCGACGAGTTTCAATCCCGGCGGCAACGATTCGCCGAACACGCGGCCTTCGTCGGCGTTATCGAGTTCCACGACTTCACTGACCATTTCACCCCAGCCTTTTGGCGCGCCCGCATTGTCGAGCCGATGAACCACGCGCGCCCGGAGGTCTTCAGGCAGATCGCGCGAACGGTCGCCGGTCAAACGCGCGATCTGCGCCGCGGCGAACGCAGCCGGTTCGACCTTCTTCCAGTCGAGCGCGACAATTCGTTCAAGCCATTGCGCCGCGATATCCGGCGGCACCACGCCATGTGCGCTGCCATAGAACGGCCGGCGCGCGCCGATGCGCCCGATCGCCCACCATCCCTGATGGTTCCCGGATGGCTTGTCGAGCCGCTCGAACAGCTTTTGCGCGGCGTCGATCTTGCGCGCGACAGGCACGCGTTCAAGCGATGCCGCAAGGCGCACCATATCGGCGTAACCGGTTTTCGATGCATCGAAGGGCGCCTTGGTTTTCGTCCGCGACGCGGCGATGGACTGCACGTAGTCGACGGCATCGAGCACGGCGACTTGTTCGGCCTCGCCCAAGCCGCCCGCCGCGCGGCGCCACAAGGTCCACCATTCGGACCAGACCTGGGCGTCGTTCAGGTACTGGATGCCGTCATCGAAAAGGGACCAGAGTTGCTCGACGCGCCATTCATCGAGCGGATAACCGAAACCCGGGCGCAGGCAATAACCGGCGAGGTTCAGCCACAGCCGCTCGTGATCGGCGGAACGCCGCCGCCGCCGGGCGCGTTCCCACAGCGCGCCGAACAGTTCGCGAAGGAGCGCGCTGTCCCATGTATCGCGCGGACCGAGCAGATGTTCGAGTTGCGCGCGCAGGCGCTTGACTTCCTTCGGGTCGACATTGTGGGCACGGTCGCCGAATGCGCGGTCGATCTGCTCGATGGCTTTTTCATACGCTGGATGGAGGACTTCTCCCACCGTGGTGCCGGCTGAAGCTTCGCGGCGTAGCTGGAATTCGAGCTGCCAGCGCTTTGACGGGTCCGCCTCGTCGATGCAATGCACCTCCAGCGTCCCGACCTCCGTCAGCGACGCCGAAAGCTGCACCGGCGTCTCGCGCGGACCTTTGGCCGAGCGCGGCTGGACCACGGTGGCTATGGGCGGAAGGCGGACGAAGTCGCTTTGTGAAAGATCGACGAGCTCGCCAGGCTGATAGGCCCTGTCTCCCGTCGATGAAACCAGATGAAACCGCACCGGATGTCCAAGCAGCAGCGTGAATACACGATCCTGTAAAAATACTTCACGGCCTTCTTCCGTGCCGCGCGGCAAGAGGCAGATGCCTTGCTGGTTTTTGCGCTCGCCGCCGCTTTCATCTTCGAGCACGAGGAAATAACTGCGCGCCGCGCCGCCGCCGATGCGCGGTCCGATTCCACCCCGCGCAAGTCCATATGCCACGGCGCCGCGTGCGACGGCGACATCGGGGTTGTCGTTGTGCAGCGCATGCAGCGGTTTGCCGCGCCACGAGCCGAGGGTATCGGCAAGACGCTCGACGAGCGCATGCGCGCGGAACACGCCGCCGTTGAGCAGCAGCGTATCGGGGACGGGCAGCGTTTCAGTATCCGCTTCGGCTTCGGCTCCGGCTTCGGCTACGGGCGAACCCAGCGCATCGCGCGATTGCGCCGCGTGCTGATTCAGGAACGCCGCGATATGCCGCGTGATTCCGGCATCGCTTGCATAGGGCAGTCCGAATTCGACGATCGCGCTGCGCGAACGCCGCGGCCGCTCGCTCGATGCAACCAGCGGGAAAAATCCATCGACGATGATGTGCCCGGCTTCCCGCCGCGTCACTTCCACCGAACGCGCGCCGCCGATCATCCGCGAGCCCGCGCCAAGCAGCGTGATCGACAGGGTCTCGGGCGCATTCGCACCCAGAAGCTGCTCCTTGGCGGCGCGGCACCGCTCGACCAGTTGCGACAGACTCACCGCAGACAAACGGGCAGGCGCGGTCACCATCCGCGTTTCGACGAGATGCGCGAGCGCGAGATCCATGTTGTCGCCGCCGAGCATCAGATGATTGCCGACGCCGATCCGCGTCAGCTCCGGCTCGCCGTCCTTCAGCTCGACCTTGATCAGCGTGAGGTCGGTCGTGCCGCCGCCGACATCGCAAATGAGGACGAGACGGGTCTGCGCCAACTCGGTATCGAGCGTGGCGCGATGCTGGAACAGCCAGTCGTAGAACGCCGCTTGCGGTTCTTCGAGCAGGCGCAATCGGGGCAGGCCAGCTATTCGGGCCGCTTCCAGAGTGAGTGCGCGGGCGCCGTCGTCGAAGGAAGCGGGCACGGTCAGCACCACGTCCTGGTCTTCGAGGCGCGCGTGCAGGAAATGCGCATTCCACGCGGCGCGCACGTGCGCCAGGTAACTCGCACTCGCCGTAACAGGCGAGATCTTGCCTGTGTCATCCGGCGCACCCCACGGCAGGATCGGCGCAACGCGATCCACCGATGCATGCGACAACCAGCTTTTGGCGCTCGCCACGAGCCGTCCCGGCACTTGCGCGCCGAGCGTGCGTGCAAGCCGGCCGATCACCGCTTGCGTACCTTCGGCCGGGTTGGCGTCGCCCCAGGGTAGTCGAAGGTCGCCGGGATCGAGCTCGCCCGGCGCCGGGTGGTATCGCGCGGATGGCAGCAGCGGCCGTGCCGCGACTTCGCCGGGACTCACGAGCTGGTCGATATCGAAGACGCGGATCGCCTTCGCCCCGTCCTTGGCCGAGGCGTCCGCATACGCCACGACCGTATTGCTCGTGCCGAGATCGATCCCGACGATGTATTGCTTCATTGACGTCGCTTCATTGGCGCATATCGGCACTTATCGGCACTTAGCCGTTTGCGTTCGCGCGTACATCGAACTCGACTTTCCAGCGCTCGCCCGAATCACGCGGCAAGGCTTCCAGTTCGAGCGTGCCGGCTTCGGTGATCCGTGCGTGCAGCTTGACGGGTACGACTTCGCCGGGGGTGCGCCCTTCGGTCGGAAGGGTCGCCTGGATTTCTTCGAGTTCCTGCAATTCCTCAGGCCCCCAGAAATCGAGCAATGTGCCGACCTGATCCTGCCTGCGCACCGATGAACCGAAGAACCGGAAATGCACCGGCTCGCCGACAACGAGGCCGAATTCCTGCGGCGGCAACGCGGCCTCGGTCCCTTCTTCCATGCCGAAGGGTGCGAGACACAACGCCTGCACGGGCGGTTCGATGCCGGGCACGGCGGGCATCGCGGATTCGATTGCGACGTAGTACGAACGCGCCGTGCCGCCGCGAATCCGTACGCCTTTGCCGCGACGGACGTAGCCGTAATACGCCGCGCCACGCGCGACCGCGCGGTCGAGGTCGCCACCGGCGAGCAAACGGGCCGGCGGCGCGCCTTCGGCCGCCAGCCAGCCGTTGACGGTATCGAGAATGCGGCCGGCCAGCAGGTCCGACTTGAACACGCCGCCGTTGAACAGCACGGCGGTCGGATGC
>NZ_CAXTGZ010000495.1:0-4530 GCF_964243625.1 uncultured Caballeronia sp. | reverse complement strand
CCAATGCGGCCGACGCCAAGCGCCCAGCTCACGCCGGTGGCGCGCGCAGCCGTCGTATAGAACCCGGCGACGAGCACGTTCGCGCCGGTTTGCGCGCCTGAGAGGCCAAGACCTGCCATGAAGACGGTGACGTACACCCATGTGGGTTGGTTGATCGAAACCCCGATCAACGCAATAGAGACCGCGGCGACGGCGTAGGAGCCGGCGAGCACGTAGAACGGATTCATCCTGTCCATCAAGCGCGCATTTATCAGCGAGCCAATCGTTCCGCCGAGCGGCAACATGGCGCCGACGCGTGCAGCGTGCGAGGCTTCGATACCGGCGCCGGTGATCACCGTGGGCAGCCAGCTGCTGACTTGGTAGTAGACCCACAAGGTGCAGAAGAACGCGAGCCAAAGCAGCAGCGTCCCAGTTCGATAACGCTGACTGAAAAGGGTGCCGACCGCATTTTCACGGACCGCGTTGGCATTGGCTTCCTTGGGGATCACCTCTTCGATCGGCGTGTTCGCGTCGCCGGTCAGACGCCGAAGCACCTCACGGCTTTCGCGCTGATAGCGTGGTTTTCCGGCCATGAATCGCAACGACTCCGGCATCCAAAACCAGACTATCGGTGTTAACAAAAGCGGGAATACACCGCCGAAGACAAAGACGCCCTGCCAGCCGAAGGCCGGAATCAATAGCGCAGCGACCGCGCCGCCAAACGCCAGCCCGAGCGTAAAGCCGCAAAACATCAGCGTGACCATCAAGGCACGGCTGCGCGCAGGGCTGAACTCCGACGACAGAGTGATCGCATTCGGCATCGCACCGCCGAGTCCCGCACCGGTTGCGAAACGCAGCAGGATGAGCCACGTTGGCGAAGACGCATAAGCACATGCGAGGCTGCCGATCCCGAACAACACAAGCGAAATCGCGATGACGCGCTTGCGGCCAATGCGATCCGCGAGCGGCCCAAACAGGAAGCTGCCGACTGTGAGACCGAACAGGCCCGCGCCGAAAATCGGACCGAGCTGCGCCGGGCTGAGCGACCATGCTTTCTTGAGCAACGGCGCGACGTAACCCACGGACGCAACGTCGAAGCCGTCGGCGGCAACGACTAGAAAGCAGAGAACAGGGTGAGAATTTGTAGCGGCGAAGTCTTCCCGTCGTCCACGACGCTGCGGGGCGTGATTGCGTGCGCATGCATTTACTGTCTCCGATGGATGGGTTCGCTTGAATGCGAAACTATTTCCGTTTTTGTTTTTCAGAGGTCCTTCAAGACCTCCCTGTCGTTCAACTCATGGCGTCATGGCCGTTTCAGAAGACGGCGCGGCGCCGTTATCACATGCATGTCCAATGGCACGCCTCACTGCTGCTTCGAACTCGCTACCCAGCGCATTGCCGCGCCACGCCACGTGCTGGTCAGGCCGGATCAATACGAAATCGGCCTTGTAGAGATCAGCTACCGCCGCTTCGCTGATACACATGACCGCCAGTTGCGGTAGCGTCGATGCAGCGCGGTGCAATGCTTCATCGTGCGCTGCGTCGATGCCTGCCGGTGCCGTACACAGCAATGTGAAGCCCATGCCAAGCCGGTCGTAAAACGAATGGCCGCCGGCGAGCCACACATGCGGCGCGCGATGGCCGGCGCGTGCGCACGGCACGTAGAGGTTGGCTGTATCGGGCGGGCTCGCACCGGCTTCGGCTTCAATCAGCGGCGACATTTCGTAACGCGTGCCGAGATGCACTCCCGGAATGACGAATTCGGCGGTGGCATGAAACTCCAGATAGTCACCGACAGCTTCGCGCGCGGCATCGCCGTGTGGCCCGTCTTCGTATGCCGCCGCAGGCACCTGCAGATGGCCGATGCTATCCGCGAAACCACGTGCAAATGCGGTATTTCTCAGCGCCGCTGGACGGCGTTCTGCCTCGTAGCTCGCGCCGAGTGCGGCTCCCGCGAAGCCCTTGACCATCGCTTCGAGTTTCCACGCAAGATTGGCTGCGTCCTCGATGCCGGTGTTGTAGCCAAGGCCGCCTGTCGGCGTGAAAAGATGCGCGGCGTCGCCGGCAAGAAACACTCGCGCTACCGCGAACTTCTCGGCGACCAAGGTGAAGCCCGCAGTCCACGTCGAACCGCTTTTCAGTTCGAACGGAATATCCGCGCCGATTGCTTCGCTGATACGGCGCCGGACGCTGTCGTCGTCGGGCAGTTCGTCCTCGCGCATCTGCACGTTCATGATGAAGTGACCTTTGCCGTCGACTGCAATGATCAGCGCGCGTTGCCTCGCGCTAAAGGTCCAGTATTGCCATGCGGGCGCATGCGGGCTGACTGTGTAGATGTCAGGTGCGTAGAAATACACGGCGTCCATCTGGCCGCCCATGAATTCGCGCCTTTCACCGGATACGCCCTCATACCGCACGCCAAGCGATTTGCGCACGAAGCTTCGTGGGCCATCGCAACCGATCAGATAGCGTGCCTTGAGCTTGCGCGTTTCGGCGTCGCGTTCGGGCGTCGCGGCCAACTCGACGGTGGCCGTTACCGAATCGCCGTCTTGCGCGAATTCGGTCACGCGCGCGCTGAAATGCACACGGCACGCGGCGTTCTTGCGCGCGGCTTCGAGCAGAACCGGCTCAACGTAGAGTTGCGAGCAACGGTGTGGGGGTTCAGGCGTAGCCCAGGTGAAGGAATGCGCTTTTGCCCATTCGATTGCATCTTGGGATGCCGGTTGATGAAGGCGTGCAAGCTCATGACCGGCGATTGAAGTGAAGTACGCAACGTCCGGTGCATAGTCGCGCGGCAAACCCAACGCACGAACCGCCTCCGATATACCGATGCGTCGAAAGTGCTCCATCGTGCGCGCGCTATTCGCGTTGGCGGCCGGATGAGTGCTCGTGCCCGCTTTGGCGTCGAACACTTCCGTGCTGATGCCTCGCTGACCCAATTCAGCTGCGAGAAACAATCCAACCGGGCCACCGCCCACGATGATGACGTCGCAATCCACCACTTCTGTCTCCTGATTCTCTTTTTATCGACCGTGGGAGCAAAGTTAATCGTTGGGCGGGTATAAATCTATACAATGAGTTTCATATCCATAATGAATCGGGTGCATACATGGACTCGCCCGACCTTAATTTTCTGTACGTCATTCAGGCGCTCGGCGAGGAACGGAGCGTCTCCCGGGCAGCCGACCGCCTCGGCTTGACGCAACCCGCGGTAAGTCATGCACTGGGGAAACTCCGTACACTGTTTCAGGACGATCTGTTCGTGCGTGCCGGCCCTGTGATGGCGCCCACGCCCGTGGGCGAACGTCTGATTGACGGCGTAGCGCACGTGCTAGGCGTGGTCCAGCAGGAGATATGGAGCGCGAAGGCATTCGACGCGGCCACCACCACGCGAACGTTTTCCGTTTGTCTGAGCGACATGGGCGTGATCGTGTTGTTGCCTCGGCTTCTCGCGGCGTTGCGTGAACGCGCGCCGCTTGCATCGCTCAAGCCGATCCAGTTGCCGTCGCTCGAATTGGCGAGCGCGCTGCAGGATGGCGCGTTGGATCTGGCCATCGGATATCTGGGCAAGATGGGCGATAACCTGCATCAGCAGCCGCTCTTCCGCCGCTCGCTGGTCGGCATCATCAGAGGCGGGCCCACGCGCAGGAAGATCCGCATGACACTCGCACAGTTCATCGAGAAACAGCATGTGGTGGCCGGCACCCTCGCGCTCACCAATCAGCTACTCGAAAAAGAAATGCGGCGGCGGGGTGCGCGGCTGAAGGTCGGTTTGGATGTACCGTATCTTCTCGCCGTGCCGAGCCTCGTTGCGACATCCGATTTCATCGCGGCGGTTCCCGATGAACTCGCCGACCTGTTTGCGCGCTTGGCGGATGTTGATGTGTTTCCACTGCCTGTCGACTTACCCGATCTGACCGTCCAGCAGTTTTGGCACGCTCGTCATCATAACGACGCGGGGCATCGATGGTTTCGTGGGCTTGTCGCCACCACGTTGCGTCAACATGGCGGCGGAAACACCCTACACGGAAAGGACTAGAGGGCCGCATGTGCAGTCGGCGTAGACTTCCGCGCAATACACGTTCGCCGGAATTTCATTTATGTCTCGCATCAGGCCCTATCTACGCCAGAAGCAGCGAAAATAAAAACCGCCCATGTCATCTTGATGTCCTTATCGAAGCATCCAGATACTAATGGGAAATGCTTTCAAGCGACGCGCCTCTGGTCCGCGGACCCATCGTTCCAATGACAATCATCACGATCACCATCGCGCCCGCAATGAAGCAGAACACGCCAGATACACCAAAATCTCTCAGGATGAAAGCGATCACAAAAGAACTGAAAACAGCAGACAAACGGCTCCAGGAATAGACGAAGCCCACAGCTCGCGCGCGAATCGCGGTCGGATAGAGTTCCTGCTGATAGGTGTGGTACGTGAACGAGATGATGTTGCCCGCAAGTGTCAGGCAAACACCTAATGCGACCACCATCGCGGCGCTGCCCACTTGGCTGAAGATCAGCCCACAGGCAACGTTGGCGGCCGCCATCACG
>NZ_CAXTGZ010000494.1:0-4547 GCF_964243625.1 uncultured Caballeronia sp. | reverse complement strand
AGCCCGGGCCGACTGCCGTGGCGAAGATAACGGCCAGCAGCGCCGCAATCCACGTCCCCACGTAGGGCACGAAACGCAGCAATCCGGTCAGCACGCCGAACAGCAACGCGCCGGGCACGCCGATGATCGCAAGGCCAATCGAAATCACGATACCCACGCCCATGTTGATACCGAGCTGCGCGAGGAAATAGCGCGAAAGCCGCCGCGCGGCTTCATCCATGGCGGTCGTTGCGCGGTGCAGGTCGCGCGATCCGAACAGCCGGATCAGCCGGTCGCGCAGGTCTTCTCGCTGCAACAGGATAAATATCGCCACGACAAGGACAATGCCCGTGGTCTCGAGCGGACTGATGATTGGCGACAGGAAGCGCTGGGCAAGTTCCACTGGCGAAGGGGATGGCTCGTGGACTTCGACGGGCATGGGTGCGTCGATAGGAGACGCCGTCTGGTTCTCCTGGCTCTTGCGGATCTCCTCCTGCCGGTTCGGCGATATCCGTTTCAGCGCGGTTGCCGCCTTGCCAAGGAACGCATCGGCGCGGCCGACTGTCTTCTCCTGCACGGCATCGATTTTCCGTTCTACGGCGACCTGATAACGCGGCAGGTCGCTGGCGAGCTGCGCCACTTGCGCACCGATCAGCGCGCCAACCGCCGTCAGCACGGACAACGCAACGAGCACGGCCAGGATCACCGATGGCACTTGCCCCAGTTTCAACCGCCGCAACAAATCGACGAAAGGCGCAACCAGGAAGCTCAACAACACCGCGAGAATGATCGGGATAAGCACCGCGCGCCCAAAATACAGCGCGCAGATCACCACCACGCCGGTGACCAGCGAAAGCAACGCCCGCATGCCCGGCGCCTCGGGAGGCAAGACCTTCGACGCGGGCCGGCGCGGGACGGGATTTGGTGTCATCACATCGTTCTCTTATTGGCTTTAGCGGGGTTCATGATGCGGTCGCGCCGGCGATCCATCAAGGATCTCCGGCCAAGCGTTGCGCTGGTTTGTAGAGTTGTCAGCCGCGAGCCGGTGTCCTGCGGTCTCGGGAAACGCACACGCCCGCCATGCATGAGCAAAGACCATGCCATTCGGGCGGGTATTTGACGGTGAGGCAATACGGGAGCCGCAATCAGCCGGCCATGGTCACCATGCGGCGGATGCGGCTCGCCATGGATTCGAGCGTGAAGGGCTTGGTGATCATCTCCATGCCGGTGTCGAGAAAACCGTTGGCGCGCGTGGCCGACTCGGCGTAACCCGTCATGAACAGCACGCGGAGCGCGGGGCGAGTGGCCCGGGCGGCATCGGCAAGCTGGCGGCCGTTCAGCCCGGGCAAGCCGACATCGGTGACCAGCAGGTCAATACGCGCTGGCGAATTCAGTATCGCAAGTCCGGACGGTCCGTCGACGGCCTCCAGCACCTCATAATCCAGGTCGCGCAGGATCTCGCACACGAGCTCACGCACCGACGCATCGTCTTCAACCACCAGGATCACATGGCCGCCGGCTGCGCGATGCGCTTCCGTCAGTTCCGTTGTCACCTCGGTCTTGCCCGCACCGCCGGTGAACCGCGGCAAATACAGCCGGATGGTCGTACCGGCATCGGGCGCGCTTTCGATGGTCGCGATTCCGCCCGATTGCTTGGCAAACCCGTACGCCATCGATAAACCCAGCCCCGTGCCCTGCCCGAGCGGCTTGGTCGTATAGAACGGATCGAAGGCGCGCGCCTTGACGTCGTCGGGCATGCCGGCGCCCGTATCCGACGCCGATACCACCACGTACTGGCCCGGCGCGACATCGGGATGCGACGTTGCGAACTCGGGCCCGAGTTCCACGTTGTCCGTCTCGAGCGTCAGGCGGCCGCCTTCGGGCATCGCGTCACGCGCGTTGATCGCGAAGTTCAGCACGGCGTTTTCGAGCTGATTTGCGTCGCAGCGCGTGAGCCAGAGTCTCGGATTGGGAATCACGCGCGTATCGATCGCCTCGCCCATCGTGCGCTTGAGCAGATCGTCGATGGAATGCAGCAACTCGTCCGCGTTCACCGGCTTCGGGTCGAGCGGCTGACGCCGCGAAAACGCCAGCAGACGATGCGTCAGCGACGCGGCGCGGTTCGCAGCGCCGGTTGCCATCGTGATGAAGCGGTCGATGTCGTCCGTCCGGCCGAGCTGGGTATAACGGCGGATCAGTTCGAGCGGACCGGTAATGCCTTGCAGCAGGTTGTTGAAATCGTGCGCGATACCGCCTGTCAGTTGCCCGAGCGCCTCCATCTTCTGCGCCTGACGCAAGGCCTCTTCGGTTTGCTGCAGCGCGTGCTGGGTTTCCTTTTCGCTGGTGACATCGCGGCCGTTGCCGTACAGCGTGTCGCCCTCGGGCGCCGCGACCCACGATACCCATCGGTAAGACCCGTCCTTGTGACGGTTACGATTTTCAAACCGCACGATCCCCGAACGCGCGACGGATTGCAGCGCGGTCTCGGTGGCTTCCACGTCATCCGGATGAACGATTTCCGCGAACGACTTGCCGATCAGTTCGTCCTCACGAAAACCCAGGATGTCGGTCCACGCGGGATTGACTGCGCGCAGCACGCCCGAACTGGTCGCCACGATAAAAAGATCGCGCGAATTGCGCCAGATGCTGTTGCGCTCGCGAGTGCGGGCATCGACTTCGGCCGCGAGCGAATCGTTCAGGCGGCGCAATTGCGTTTCGCTCACGCGCAGGCGTTCTTCGAAACGCTTGTGGCCCGTGATGTCGTAGGTCACGCCAAGAAAACGCAGGCCGCCGCTGCTGTTGGCGATGGCTTCGCCGCGGCGTGCCATCCAGCGCTCTTCGCCATTGTCCGCGCGGCGGATGCGATATTCGAGGTAATCCAGCGCGCCCGTATGCATGTCCTGGTGCGCCGTCAGCACGCGTGCGCGGTCATCGGGATGCACGAGGTCCAGCAGCACGTCGAGATGGGTCTCATGGCGGGGCGTCAAACCCCACTGCCAGCAAAGTTCCTCCGATACCGCAATACGCCCGCTGTCCGGAAACAGCTCGAAGGTACCAATTCCGCCGGCCTGCTGCGCGATCCGCAAACGCTCTTCGCTTTCCCGCAGCGCGCGGTCGCCAGCGTGCCGCTCGATTGCCAGCGCCGTCACGCTCGCCACTTGCGCAATGTCGTCCAGTTCTTCGGGCGACGGCTTTTTCGGCATCGAATAGTAATTGGCGAAGGTGCCGAGCACGCGGCCATCGGCGGCGCAAATGGGCATGGACCAGCACGCGCGCAATTCGAACTTCCGGGCGATATCGCGAAAAGCGGCCCAGACCGGGTCTGTATCGATGTCCTCGACAATCACCGGTTCCCCGCGAAACGCCGCGGCCCCGCACGATCCCATTAAAGGGCCGGTTTCGAGGCCGTCGACAATGCGGTTGTATTCGTCGGGCAAACTCGGCGCCGCGCCGTGAACGAGGCGTTTTCCGGTGGCATCGACCAGCAGCACGGAGGCGCGCATGGGCTGCTCCGAGCGGTTTTCCACCCGATGGATCACGTGTTCGAGCACTTCGGCGAGCGGCATGCCGGCCACGACGCGTCCCAGTACGGCGCGCTCGAATTCAAGCTGGCTCAGCGTCGAGAACAGTGGGGGTTTTTGCATGGTCCGAAGCAAAAGCCGGTAGGTCGCAGGTGGCGTAATGCACGACATAACATACAGTCTTTACGCACAACGCGACGGAATGTTCCAAATCTTAGCATCCGGGTCACACGTGCCACGGATTAGCTACCCGGATGAACAATTTGTGTACACCCGTGCTGCGTCGGCTATTGGCCTGATCGCAATTATGTTTTTGGCACTCGGGCATGCATTGTGCGAGATTTCACGTGGTGAGCAGCACGCATTTTTCTCGGATTCCATTGGATTGATATGGCAGTTGATTCGCCCTGCATCAGCATCTGCAAGTTCGACAGCAAAACCGGCCTGTGCATTGGCTGCTTGCGCACGAAGGACGAGTGCAAGAAGTGGAAGAAGCTGAAGAACAAGGCCCGGACAAAAATCATCGACGACAGGCCCAAGCGCGAAGAGAAGTTGAAGAAGGCGCGCAAATAAGGTCGCAAGTTTCGCCAAGCAGACTTACCCATAAAAACGCGTGACGGCTTAACGCGAATCCAATAAATCACGGACACGAAAACCCAACAAAGGGAGTTCAGTCATGGTTAATCACGTTAAGTTGAACCGCATTTTGACGGTAACCGCCGCGGCGCTTGTGACCTCGTTCGCCGCGCAAGGAGCCGTGGCGCAAACCACGAACATGAATCACGGACAGAGCCCGAACGACGACATGAGCGCACCGGCGAATAATCCTCGTCTGATGCCGAATGCGCCGCTCGGGAGCGAATATCCCAGTCACGGCAATGTGCAGGCCGGAGAGATGAACCTGAATCCGACCGATCCGCGCGCTCAGCTGGTCAACGGTTTGCCCAATAACACGCAAAGCGGCGGTTATGGCTCGCCGCTCGCGGGCAACAAGGCGAACGTGCCGCAGAATTGAGTTGCTGAAGCGAGGCTGTGCGGTGGATGGCT
>NZ_CAXTGZ010000493.1:0-4548 GCF_964243625.1 uncultured Caballeronia sp. | reverse complement strand
TCATAATTCCGGAGATGCACCAATGACCCCACGCCTGCGCCGAACTCATGCCGCCGTATTGACCGCCACCGCATTGGTCGCGGTTTTATCGACACCCGCCTGGGCGCAACAAGCCGTACCGTCTCCTACCGCGCCCGGTGCCGCGGCAAGCGATCCACCCGGCCGCGTTGCACGCCTGAACTACTTCAACGGCAACGTGACAATGGAACCTGCGGGCGAAACCGAATGGTCCTACGCGCAACTCAACCGGCCGCTGACCACGGGCGATCAGGTCTGGACGGACAACGGCGCGCGGGCGGAACTTCATATCGGGTCGACGGCGTTACGGCTCAACCAGCAAACGGCGTTGAGCATGGTTGATATCGACGATGCCACCCTGCAGCTCAAGGTCACGCAAGGGTCACTGTCCGCGCATGTGCGCGCGTTGCCTCCCGGGCAGAACATCGAGATCGATACGCCGAACGTTGCCTTGCAGGCATCGAGCGCGGCCGAATTTCGTGTCGATGTCGCGCCCGATGGCAACTCCACCACGGTAACGCTGCGAAGCGGCAGTGCCATGCTGTACGGCGATGGCGGCTCATTGCAGATGACCGCCGGCCAGCAAGTCAGATTCACCGGCGTGAACCTGCAGCAACAAGCGGCCGGACCGGCGCCGGGCCTCGACGCATTCGATCAGTGGATCATAAGCCGCGACAGGCTGGAAGATGCTTCGGTATCCGCACGATATGTATCGCGTGAAATCCCGGGCTATGAAGACCTCGACGCAAATGGCACATGGCGCACTGATCCATCCTATGGCGAGGTGTGGGTGCCGACGGTTGCGGTATCGGCGAACTGGGCGCCTTATCGCGAGGGCCACTGGACATGGATTGCGCCGTGGGGTTGGACCTGGGTCGATGACGCCCCGTGGGGATTTGCACCGTTCCACTATGGACGCTGGGCGTACCTCGGCAATGCGTGGGCATGGGTGCCGGGGCCGGTGGTTGCCGCGCGTCCCGTGTATGCGCCCGCGCTGGTCGCGTTTGTGGGCGGTGGCGGTGGTTCCCATTGGGGTGTCGATCTTGCGATAGGCGGCGCGGTGGGTGCGGGTGTTGCCTGGTTTGCGCTCGGGCCGCACGAGCCTTGGCATCCGGGTTCGGGATACAGCCCGAGCTATTACAACCGCGTGAACAATAATGTGAACGTGCACAACACGACGATCGTCAACAACATCACGAACGTTCACAACACGTACATCAATCAGCGCGTGCCAGGTGCGATCGTCGCGGTGCCGGCGAACACGTTCGTGCATGGGCAGCCCGTGGCGCAAGCCGCGCGTGGCCTGACGCCGGAGCAGATCGGCCGTGCACAGATCGGCGCGGGGACGCCCGGTATTGCGCCGGTACGTGGCAGTTTCACGGGCGGCATGCGCACGGCATCGGCTGGCGTGCCGCCTCAGGTGGCACAGCGGCAGGTGGTCGCCACGCGAGCGCCGGCGGTTCCTGCTGCCTATCGCGACACGCTTGCGCAACGGTTTGCAAGCGGCGGCGGACACGTCGAGGGTGCGGGCGAGCCGATCGTGCGCACGACTGTTCCTGCTGCATTCTCGCGCCCAATCAACCGGAACGCCCCCGCAGCGCCTGAGGGGTATCGTCTTGTGAGCCGGACGGCAAGTCGCCCGGTTACGTCACAAGGCGCGCCGACTCGAAACGTGGGACAAAATGTGCCGCGAGAGGAAGGGCGCAATCCACAGGCTGCGCAGCCGGCACAGCCGCATCCGCCGTTGGCAGCGCAAGGGGGCGCCCCGAGGTCTTTCGTCAATAACGCCGCTCATGATCCCGCGGACCATGCGCCGAGGCCCGAACAGCAGAACGAGGCGCAAGGGGCGCGGCAAGCACAGCCGCAAGCGCAATCTCAATCTCAATCTCAATCTCAATCTCAACCGCATGCGCTGAATGAGCCGGCACCGCATGCGCTTAAAGGACCACAATCCGAACCGCGGCCCGAACCGCGTCCAGAGGCAAGACCCGAGCACGAAGCGCCGCGTGCCACGCCACCTGTACAACACGCGGAGTCACATCCGCAGCCGGCGCGGCCACCCGAGCATGAGCAACACCAGGAGCATCAAGAGCACCAGGAGCATCACGACGAACACGCAAAGTGAGAAGAGGGCGGCCATCCCGCGGCCCGTACAATGCAATTTACCGCTTGAGCTTCAGATAAGCGCGGCTAAGGAGAGGCCGGCTATGCACCCATAATCTCGATGCAAGCCACGACGCCGGCTTGTCACGCACTTCGAGCCTGTATATGGAGCGCTCGCCGGCGTGCTCGTTGCTGACGTTCGGCGCCATCTCGCACGTGTAGAAATGGCGGAAGCCGGCTTCGCGAGCAACACGCAGGTAGTCATCGTCGAAGAAACCTTGCGGCCAGCACAAGTGATCCGACACTTCGCCCATGCGGGCGGTGAACGCTTCGCGAGCATCGATCAGATCACGCTTGAGGCCGGCGCATTTCTCTGCGCGATTCGCGGCCACTTTGTCCCAGCGCAGATGGCTATGCGTATGGCTATGGAATTCGAAGGTGCCTGCACGACGCATCGCATCTATCTCGGACCATCGCAAGATCGTGCGATCGGGTTCTCCGCCTCGTATTGCGAGATCCCCTTCACGATGCCCCAGCAACTCGGGCAGCGCACCACCGGTCTGCGCGTTCGGGCGCGGTGCGCCTTCGCCGGGCCAGCTTGTCACGAGAAAGCACAGGGCAGTGAAACCGTGCTTCTCGAGGACTGGGTGCGCGTGGACCCAGTTGTCGAGATATCCGTCGTCGAAAGTCAGAACCACGGATTTCGGCGGCAGCGGCTCGCCTGTGAGGAACGCGCTCAGTTGCGCCGCGCCCGCTGTCCTGTAGCCCGCTTCTGCGAGGTATGCCATTTGCGCTGCAAAATGAACAGGCGAAACCGTGATCATTCCAGGCGACGTGCTGACATGGTGATACATCAGCACCGGCACCGCTCGCGCCCGCTGCGTCACGCGTTGGACCGGCGTTCGCGGATGCCGCGCCGGTAGAAGTCGATGGTTTCGTCGGCCATGCCGTCGACCGTGAAGCTGGCATCCGTCAGAAGGCGGCCGGCCACCCCGAGTTGCACACGCAGCCGGGGGTTATCGATCAGCCGCGCCATGGCCGCGCGCAACGCGGGAATATCGTGCGGTGGCACGAGCAGGCCATTGATGCCATGCGTGATCAGTTCGGGCACGCCATCCACGTCGGTTCCGATCACCGGCAAGCCCGCAGCCATGGCCTCTATATAGGATTGCCCCAGCGCTTCCTGATGCGTCGGCAGCACGAAGAAATCGCAGCCCCGCAGCACGTTCGGGATGTCCGTGCGAAAGCCCAGAAGATGGATACGATCAGAAAGGCCCATACCATCGACGATATTCTTTATCTTTTCGAACCACGGGCCATCGCCGGCCATCACGACATGCAGATTGGGACGCTCCGCGAGCATCGGCTGGACTGCGTCGATCAGGTCCTCATGGCCTTTTTTGTCGCGCACGATCGCGACCATGCCCGCGATGACTGCGTCGCCGTCGAGCCCGAGTTCCGTGCGCAACGTTGAATGTAAAAGCGGCTCGGGTTTCACAATACCGTCATAGATCGTTTCTACACGACCCTTCGATACCCCGGCGGAGATCAGGTACTCGCGTACATGCCGGCTCACCGCGATCACGCGATGCGGAATCCACGTGTAGGTCGCAAGCGAACTGATAGGCAACGCGAGGTGGCGCGTACGTACGACCAGCGGCGTACTCGCCAGGCGGCCGGCGGTTCCGGCCACGATGCTGTCATGCCCGCTATGCGTGTTGAGCACATCGAATCTGCGGCGCGAGAGCAATGACTTGATCGTCAGCATCGACTTCACGTCGGCGCCGCCCTTCATGCGGGCGTGATGAACAATAAAGCCTTCCTCTTTCGCGCGCACGCCCAGGCGAGCTTCTTTCGGGCAGACCACCTCGACCGTGTGTCCGCGTGTGCGCAATATGATCATTTCCTTGAGCGTCCGATGTTCCTGACCGCCCCATCCGGTGGATGATTCGCTGTGTAGTACGCGCAATGACTTCATGGTCCGCTTTCCCGCTTTGGGCGACATGTAACTGGATCGTATCGGTCCGTAATATATCGTAATAATCGAGAAGATTAGCGGTTAGTGAAGAAAAAATCCTGGGTTTCATCACCTGAGGAAAAATCTGCCGGGGAGTTCAGGCTATCAAAGGCGCAAATCCCTAAACGTCAGGCTGGATGGGCCTTGTGGGGCGGGGGATAGACAGAGAATTAGCAAACGTTTGCAGAAAAAGAATTGGCGATCTCAAGTCTTCTTGCGGCGGTCACGAATATAAATTTCGAGCTTTGAACGTACTGGAAAATCGTGGTTCGTTTGGACTAGAAACTAAAATTGCGCAATGCCGAGCGCTGACGGGCGGCTATCGTACGAACCGTGTTCACATATGTTTTGAGTATGGAATGGTGGTATCGAATATATTTTACATCCGGGCCGGGGGTTTATATCCTATC
>NZ_CAXTGZ010000492.1:0-4556 GCF_964243625.1 uncultured Caballeronia sp. | reverse complement strand
CACCAGAGCGACGTGCCGCCGACTTCCGGATACAGCTTGCGCCACTTGCGCAGCGGATCGCCGCCGTTCGGATCTTCGATCTTGATGACGTCAGCGCCGAACTCGCCCATGAAGCGCGAGGCGAACGGCCCGGCGATCAGCGTGCCGAGTTCGAGCACCTTGACGCCGGCGAGCGGTCCCGAGGTTGCGCTCATGGTGTCTCCTGCATTGTTGTTGTGAATTGCTTAAAGCGGAATCTCGAGCGCCTGGAAACGCGGCGCACCGTTTGAGAGCGTGTCGTTGAAGATCGCGGCCGGCCGCACCCACAGGCCGTGGTCGTGAGGCCACAGATGTTCGTAGACGATCATGGGCTCTTCAGTTTCGGAATGCCGCGCCACGCCAATCACACGATACAACCCGCCCTTGTAATGGCGATGTGTGGCCAATGCCAGTGCTTCTGCTTCGGTCATGTCGTTGTATGTCCTCAGGTCTATACCGAACGGCGATCCAGCATCGCGCGCGCGATCGTGCCTGCATCGACGTATTCGAGTTCCCCGCCCACCGGTACGCCGCGCGCGAGCCGCGTCACCTTCAGGCCCTTGGATTTCAGCGTCTGCGCGAGGTAATGCGCGGTCGCTTCGCCCTCGTTCGTGAAGTTCGTGGCGAGCACGATCTCCTTCACGATGCCATCGGTGGCGCGCTGGATCAGGCGATCGAAATGAATTTCCTTCGGCCCGATACCATCGAGCGGACTCAGCCGCCCCATCAGCACGAAATACAAGCCGCTATAAGTCAGCGTCTGTTCGAGCATGATCTGGTCGGCGGGCGTTTCGACCACGCAGAGCAATTCGGCGTCGCGCTCGGGATCGCTGCAGACTTCGCAGATCGCCGCCTCGGTGAACGTGTTGCATTTCTCGCAGTGCTGCAGATGCTCGGTTGCAAACATCAGCGACCGGCCGAGCTTTTCAGCGCCTGGCCGGTCATGCTGCATGAGGTGATAGGCCATGCGCTGCGCCGACTTGGGACCCACGCCCGGCAGAGCGCGCAGCGCTTCGACGAGCGCCGACAAGGCGGAAGGTTGTTTCATGCGCGGTGGCCGTTGCTCTGAGAGTTGGTGTGCTGGCAGCTTAGAACGGCAGCTTGAAGCCCGGCGGCATCGGCATGCCGGCGGTCATGCCGCTCATCTTTTGCTGCGTGGTGGCTTCGGCCTTGCGCACGGCGTCGTTAAATGCTGCGGCAACGAGGTCTTCCAGCATGTCCTTGTCGTCGGCGAGCAGGCTCGGATCGATCACGACCCGGCGCACGTCGTTCTTGCAAGTCATCGTTACCTTCACAAGGCCCGCGCCCGACTGACCTTCCACTTCGATCAGCGCGAGTTCGTCCTGCGCCTTCTTCATGTTGTCCTGCATTTGCTGCGCTTGCTTCATCAAGCCGGCGAGTTGGTTCTTCATCATGATCGGGCTCCTTGGGAAAACGGTATAGAAAATGGGTGTCTATCGCGTGGCTGGCGTTCAGTACACGGCCATGCCAGCGAAGAATGTGCGCTTCGTTGCGCTTGAAACGATGTTCTCTAAAAGCTCAATTCGCCGATGCCGCATTCTGCCCGCCGCCCTGTGCGCTGCTGCCGTTCTCCGGCGAGATCGGCTTGATGGACCCCTGCACGATACTCGCGCCGAAATCGCGAATCAGGGACTGCACGAACGGGTTCTGCGTGATTTCCTTTTCCGCTTGCTGCTGGCGCTGGGCGCGAAGAGCCGCATCGACGGCCGCAGCCGTACGGCGCGCCGCCCCGACGCTCACGACCACTTCGAGCGGCCGGCCAAGCTTGTCGGCCAACGCCGCTTTCAACTTGGCGACTTGCGCACTTTCCGCGTATTGCGGAACCGGCACGACCAGTGTGATCGATCCGGCGCCGCATGCGGTCAGCTCGCTATTGAACGCAAGCTGATAAGCGATGCCCTTCAACGGCAAATCCACGGCCAGCGAAGGCCAGTCGCCTGTGACGCCAATAGCATCGAGCGGGACGGCCGGCGGGAGCGGACGGGTGTCGGCCTTGGCTGCGGGTTTGGTCTCGGTCCTCGAACCAGGCGAGTCATTGAAGCGTACGTCGTCGGGGCCGCTTTCGAACGAGGGCACGAAACCGTCGTCCGGCGCCATGAAATACCCATCGTCCGATGAAGCCGGTTGATAATCGTCCAGTGGAATCTCTTCCCACGGCGCAACGGCGCTGCTGTTATTGGCGCCGGCGGGCTCGTTTCTGTTGCGCGCGGACGCGTCGGGCCGGGCATCGCTCGCGGGCGCAGGCTGCACGGACGGCGCGGCTGGACGCCGTGGCACCGGAACCTGGACGATCGGCGCGGCCTTCGGCGTTACTGACTTGCGCGCCTGTTCTGCCGGACGCGCAACCCGGTCCGACGATACCCGCATGCCGGCGCTGCGCAGTACATCAAGCGCCGCACTCGCGCCACCGGGAGTCCGCAGAGAAGCTGTTGCCACTTTTTCGAGCGGTGCGCTTTCGCTGGGCTCGGCTACCACGCGCTCCGCGAGTTCCTGTGCAGCAGCAGCCATGGGCGCCCGCTCAGGCTCGGAAACTTCCGCAACAGCAGGTTCGCTGTCTGCAACAACTTCAGGTCCCGCGGTTTGAAGCGAAGAGGTATCGACGGGAGTTTGCGCATCGTCATTGCCTTGCTCGACCGGCGCATCCTGACCAGCCGGCGCGGCTGGCGACGTGCTGGAAACATCGGCGAAACTACCCTCGATACCCTTCGCGGCCTGCGCTTCTGATTCAGGAGCGTTGGCGGAAGCCTCTGCACTGGCCAGGGGCGCCTCGATCGTCTTCGGACTGCGTGCATCAGCATCGAGCTCCGGCGCGGCCGCCGCCTTCGGCGTCACGTCGGCCGCAGCGCGAATACCGCTGGCTGTCACCGCGCCCGGCGCCGCGCTGCGAGCGCTCGTGGCGCTCACGCCGGCTCCCGCAGCCTTGACACGCGCGCCGCCGCCCCCTCCTCCCGGACCACCCGCTGGTTCGAACGCCAGCATCCGCAGCAGCGTCATGGTGAACCCGGCGTATTCGTCGGGCGCGAGACCCAGTTCACCACGCCCGATGGTCGCGATCTGATAGAACAGTTGCACGTGCTCGGCGCTGAGGGCATCGGCAAAACGGCGGATATCGCCGGCCTCCGGCCATTCATCGAGCACCGATGCTGGCGCAAACTGCGCCCATGCAACCTTGTGCAGCAATCCGGCAAGATCCTGCAGCGCCGTGGAAAACGACAGGCTGCGCAACGCCATTTCGTCCGCGATAGCCAGCACGCCCGGCCCGTCGCCGATCGCGAGCGTATCGAGCAAACGGATCAGATAACTCTGGTCGAGCGCGCCGAGCATTCCGCGCACGGCTTCCTCGGTCACCTGGTTCGCCGAGTATGCGATGGCTTGGTCAGTGAGAGAAAGCGCGTCACGCATGCTGCCGTCAGCCGCACGCGACAACAACCGCAACGCCTGCGCCTCGTAAGGGATTTTTTCCTCGCCCAGCACGTGTTCCAGATGACCGACGATATGTCCCGCCGGCATCTGCTTCAAGTTGAACTGAAGACAGCGCGAGAGCACGGTGACCGGGATCTTTTGCGGATCGGTGGTGGCAAGGATGAACTTGACGTGTGCGGGTGGCTCTTCCAGCGTCTTCAACATGGCGTTGAATGCGTGGTTCGTGAGCATGTGCACTTCGTCGATCATGTAGACCTTGAAACGCGCATCGACCGGGGCGTACACGGCACGCTCGAGGAGCGCCGCCATCTCGTCCACGCCACGATTGCTGGCCGCGTCCATCTCCACATAATCGACAAAGCGTCCTTCGTCGATTTCCTTGCACGCCCGGCACACGCCGCACGGCGTTGAGGTCACGCCGGTCTCGCAATTGAGCGCCTTGGCGAAGATACGCGACAGCGTCGTCTTGCCGACACCGCGCGTTCCTGTGAACAGATAAGCGTGATGCAGCCGCCCGCCGTCGAGTGCGTGCGTGAGCGCGCGCACCACGTGCTCCTGGCCGACGAGCGAGGCGAAAGATTTGGGGCGCCACTTGCGTGCGAGAACTTGATAGGTCATGCCGAAATTGTATCAGCAACGTCAAGCGCCCAAAGCGTTTCCAAGGCGGTACGGCACGGGCTCGAACAACGCTCGGCGCGCTGCGGGAAACGCATTGAAATGCGATTCAGGCGGCCATACATTTGACGCAAAGGAAGCGAGAGCTGGAGCGAAAGATGCGAGGAAACAGCAGAGATAAAAACAGGGGAGATGAAGCGAAGGTGACGAGCCCGACCCTCGGCACTGGTAGAAAACGGCTGTGGCTGCTTCGTTCCCGACCTGACCAGGTTGACCGCGCCACCATGCGAGGAGGCCCGTCACGTCGAATCATATCACCGTGCGCCGCGCCGCGACAGCCCCAGGCTTGCATTTATGCGCCGCGAACGAGTGCGCCGCGACCCGTCCTATATAGAGATCCATGGAAAGCACCTAGCTCTTGCGAATCGTTCGGGCGGCCTCATCTGAGCGCTATCGGCGCCCGGCAACGGATAGCAAAG
>NZ_CAXTGZ010000491.1:0-4565 GCF_964243625.1 uncultured Caballeronia sp. | reverse complement strand
CGTCGTCTCTTGAGATGGGAAGGTCGAATCCACCGCCGATGTTCGCCAACGTCGAAAACCCGAGCGCGCTGTGATTGGCCCCGAAGAATCCGCCGTATCCCGCATTGACAACATAATTCAGCGGGCGGGCAAATAGCTGAGCGCCGGTCGGTCCCGTGTAAGCCGACTGGATCGACCATGAACCGGCCGTTTCCCTGAATCGCAACAAGGGATCCGACTCGTCAAAGCTGGAGATCCACGACCACGCAATATGCCCGCGAATCGTCAGCGTCTGTGCTGACGCTATGTTCGTCGTCCATTCGAGCGCAGCGTTCGGCGTGACCAGCCACGCATTCTCGTGCCAGTTGAACAACGGGCCATCCGTGAGAGGTTTAAGGCCGGCGGCCGCACCCTTATACGAAGCGTCATTGAGCAACCTGGCCATGCTCAGGTCCAGGCCGGGCTCGAATGTGAATCCATATCCGAGTTTGCTTTTCAGGAACAGACCGCCCGTTGCGCTGAAGGCCGACCACTTGCTCGCGACACTGCCCGCCGCGCCGTCCAGGCCGCCAATCGCGAGTTCGTCCTTTTCGCGAAAGTAACCGCCGGAAATCCGCCAGCCAATACTGTTTTGGTCGGAGAAGGTAAGCAGACTACCCTCATAGGGAATTCGCGTGATGGTGAATGAATGGGGAGCGACGCCATTCGAGATGTCGAGGTGTGCGGAGCTGATGTCCGGGGACGCGGTCAAGTTTAGGATTTGCGAATAACCTGACCCGAGACGCGCAGCGCCGATGAGATCGCGGCTGGATTGCGCAACGGCATATGCCGCGTGTGTGACGATCGAAAGAACGACAAAGAGCCGGACCACAAGGACCGGCGCAACGTTACGGTGGTATCGCGCCGAAGATCGCATGCGGGTTCTCTCCGTGTGGCGAGTGCATACCCACCAGGAAAGCAATTTACCGCACGCGAGTCCGGGATGGTTTGTCTTGAACCGCTTATCTCGATCTCAATCTCACTTTCAGTCGAGGTACTCCCCCGAACCAGGGGCTATCGCCCGATGAATCACCACGGGATCGTCACATCGTTCCATCGTGTGAACGTCCCTGTCGGGCTGTCCGCACCCAGCATTGCAACGCGGACCACCTCGCGCGCCCCTTCCTCGACGGTATCGGTGCCCGCATAGCCGTTGAGGTTCGTCTTGGTAAAACCTGGAGAAACGGCGTGGACCTTGATGCCCTCCTGCTCCAGTTCGATAGCCATGGCGACCGTCAAGGCATTGAGCGCCGTCTTGGACGCGGGGTAGACGGGCCCAAAGATCCCGCGATACGGGAAAGCCGGGTCCAGATTCGTCGTCAACGACCCGACGCCGCTCGATACGTTGATGATGCGAGCACCCGGCGTCTTGCGCAAAATTGGCAGCATGGCCTGATACACGGCAAGCACACCGAAGACATTGGTGTCCCACACTGCGCGCATTTCATCGAGAGATACATTGCTCGGTCGAGTCGTGCTCGAATACTCCTCGACGGTCTGCCCGGGCTGCTTCTTCGTGTTCGAAACCGCCGCATTCTGGATGAGCAGATCGAGGCGGCCAAATTCATTCCGAACCCGCTCGGCAGCGGATGCGATCGAAGCATGATCCTTCACGTCGAGTTGAAGCGCGACAGCGCCGGCACCCACTTCGCTGGCCGCCGCCTCACCGCGTTCAGGGTTGCGCGATCCGACCAGCACCGTCAGACCGCGCGCCACGAGTTCCTTCGCGATCTGAAGACCGATTCCCTGATTGGCCCCGGTCACAAGAGCAACGCGTTTGTCATGCATGGCAATCTCCTTGTCATGTTGCGCCGTAGCGCATAGAAGCGATTTTTCGTGGTTGCTCCGGGCGCTCAGCCAACCTCGGCCGCCCATGCTTCGGCGTCGGCGCCGGCCGGGATGCGCATCGGGGACGACGGATCGGTTGCCGCGCGCCAGACGGCTTCGGCAACGTCCTGTGACCGGGTGGTCGGTGCAGACGTGTCCTGGAACTGCGCGAAGACTTGCTTGACGACACCGGCGTAAGCCTCGTGGTCGAGACCATGCATGTGCGCGTGGGCGTTGTCGGCGAACCGGGTATCGGGCGCACGGCCCGGCAGCACCAGGCGCGCCCGCACGCCGAAGGGCTCGAGTTCCAGCGCCATTGCCTCGGTGAAGGCGTTCACCGCCGCCTTGCTTGCGCGGTAAGCGGAGATCAAAGGCATTGCCCTCAGCGTGACGCTCGACGTCACATTTACTACGACGCCGGCCTTGCGTTCCCGGAACTGCGGCAGCACCGCCTGCGTCACCGCGATCGTGCCGAACGTGTTGGTCTCGAAGATGCCGCGCACGGTCGCAATCGGAGTGAACTCCGCCGGAGATGCCGCGCCGATGCCCGCGTTGTTGACAAGGACGTCGATAGGCCCGGCCGCCTCAATAGCCTTGCGGATGCTTTCCGGATCCGTGACGTCGAGCGCCAGCACGCGCAGCCGCTCTGAAGGCGGCAGTACATCGGCGCGGGGCGTGCGCATCGTGGCGATGACTTGCCAGTCGCGGGCTAGGAAATAGCGGGCTGTTTCAAGGCCGAATCCGGAAGAGCAACCCGTGATCAGTACGGTTTTCATGTGAACTCCTTTGTTGGGGTGGTGTGCGTATGGCTCCCACGATAGACCGCCGAACCAGTACTTGCTACAATCAAAAGTCCGAATTTCATCTGCAGGAGTCCGGCTGTGATCGACCCTTTGGCCGAAGTCGTGCTGCTGCTGCAGCCGAGCGCCCGGTTTTCCAAACTGGTTTTTGGCGCCAGTCCCTGGCGCGTGAACCGCTCCGATGCCGGCCAGCCGTCCTATTGCGTGGTGCTCGAGGGCGGGTGCCGGGTTGCGATTGACGGACACGAGCCAATCGAGCTCATCTCCGGCGACTTCATGCTGATTCCTGCCGCGTATGGCGTTGCAATGTCCAGCCTCGTGCCGCCGCCCCCGGGCGTCGAGACGCTGGCGCCCACCGCGCTCGGCAACAATGAATTCAGGATCGGGGACGCTGACAGCCCCATCGATACGCGGTTGATGGCGGGTCACTGCAGCTTCGGTTCACCGGACGCGTCCCTGCTGGTCGCGTTGCTGCCGCAAATCGTGCATGTCCGCGGCGAACAGCGGCTCGCCACTCTCGTGCAACTGGTAAGAGATGAATCACGCGGACAGCGGCCCGCTCGCGAGGTCGTGCTGTCGCGGTTGCTGGAGGTGCTGCTTATCGAGGCGTTGCGGTCCACGGCTGAGACGACGGCATCGCCGGGCCTGGTGCGGGGACTGTCCGATGCGCGCCTTGCGGCCGCGATCCGCGGTATGCACGCACAGCCGACGCGAGCATGGACGGTTGCCGAACTCGCAAAAGAGGCCGCGCTGTCGCGATCGACCTTCTTCGAACGCTTCAACCGGGCGGTCGGCGTGGCGCCAATGGAATATCTGCTCACCTGGCGCATGGCGCTTGCGAAAGACCTGCTGCGCCGAAGTGAAGGCCGTGTCGCCGAGATCGCACAGCGCGTGGGCTACAGCTCCGCGAGCACTTTCAGCGTCGCCTTCACGCGGCACGTCGGGCGGCCACCGTCGCAATATGCGCGCGAGGAACAGGTCGTCACCGACGACACCTAGGACGTCGGCAACACGCTGCTGCTTAGGCAATGCCTTACGCTGCGAAGGCATGCTTGCCCGATGGCCGCCCGCGGGCAGCCATCGTCTTCGCCCTAGCTCTTGGTTACATCGAATACCAGATTCACGGGCGATGGTCCGAACGAAGGCATGGGCACTACGCCCGTCTGGTTCACACCGGTCTTGGTCCAGTCGCATACGCCCGAGGGGAACACAGCCTGAAGACGCGTCGTCTGGTCGGACGTCAACGGGGCTGCGTAGTCGTGCGGGTCGATGGCCTTCAACTGGCATTTGGCGACGTCCGCCGATACCGGACCGCCTGCGCGAAGACGCGGCGACGTCCACGACGGGAACAGCGTGTTGCAGGTCGTGTTCGGCTGGTTCGACAGTGTCTGCGTCTCCGTGATGAAGTGGGTGGCATCGCTCCAGCAGCCGTCCACCGCCTGCGTGGGCTTGTCCTTGATGACCTTGTCACGCTGGCTCGACGTGCTGGTATCGGCCTTGTAGGCGACGACCCACTGGATGAACGTGGCCCATGCATTCGTCGCCGGCACGGGGTTGCCGCGCCACATGACCTGGTTATCGGCGCTGCCGTTGGCGCGTTTCAGCCGCTCCCGTGTGGCGAAGTGGAACCACTGATAATGGTAGCCGCCGTCGTCGTTATAGATGCCGGAGATGTCGAAGACCGGAATGCTGGCCAGACCGCCGCCGCCGTAGAGCTGAAGGCCGCTTTGCTGGCCGCGGGTGATCGCGCCGGCATCGCCGACCGAGCGCGCCGCCACGTAGTTGGCGTCCTGGTCGTAGCCGCCGACCGCAGCGTTCAGGTCGAGGAACTGCGTCGTCGTGATGGCGCCGGAGTTGAGTGCGTTCAGGCCGTACTGCACGCCGGTGTTGTCGAAGGGCCGCAGCGCGAAGCCGGTGGTC
>NZ_CAXTGZ010000490.1:0-4571 GCF_964243625.1 uncultured Caballeronia sp. | reverse complement strand
GAAAACTCAAACTGTATTCCCTGCGATGGCTCAGTCATAAACAACTACTGAAACTCCATTACTAATAATTATTATGTCAAGGGGATTTTTCCTGTAAAAAACGACCCGGAAAACGATGCATCGGTCACTTTTATCGGAGCAGGGGTTTCCGCTAAATTCGCAGGTAAATATCGGCCAAAAATTGTTACATAATCGGGCATTAATTACCCGCAGCAGTCAAAGTGACCGGCAAATATTAGACCTTTCATTTTAATTCATCAGATCAATAGTCCATTCTCATGAGGAAATATTTTTGCGTTGAAGTGGCTCGTTAGAAGATTTGCCCTTTTTCAGCGAAAAGATATTAATTCATTTGAGGCTTGCCGCACATTCCGGGTAGGATTTGCGCCTGCCTTTGAGGGAAAAGGTAGAGTTTGCCGGGTCAGATCGCAACACCGGCATCCCGAGCGAAACGTTTGCCGAAGCCTGCATGGGCCTAGACAAGCGCATCTGTTAGCGCCCTGCGGCGCGCAGTGATTTCGTTTGCATGATGGCGCAGCACCGGGCCACGGCATTCGATTCGTACTCCAAACCGAATCGAACACGGGACGGCCTTCCAGAATCTGAAGCATGAAGTCAGGCATTAAGCTTTTTTAGGTCTACGAACAATTCCAGCAATATCAGTGTGCAGCTTTCACAGTGCTTCGTGTTTCCAAACTGAAATTACCAACTTCTTTTTGTCGGGCCTTTTCTCGACATTGGACACAACTCGCCATGTTAAAAAGACGTCAATTTCTAGGTTGCCTCACGGCTTTGAGCGGCAGCTACATCTTGACCGCCTGCGGCGGTTCGAGCGACAGCAGCAACGCAACAGGCGCAACCGTCAACAGCGCATCGAGTGGTAAGGCAGTCGTCAACGCAGCAGTCAGCAATGCTTCACCCGATGCAACGATGATCCCGCCGGCTTCGTCGCTTATCGACAAGCAAGGCAGGGTCTGGACCGTGTCCGGCGGCGTAATTTACAGAGACGGTACGGTTGTTGGCAACAACTACAACGTAGCCTTGCTCATGTGGTACGGCGGCATGATGTGGCATACGAACACATCGGGCCAGTGTTATGTCTGGACCGATGCAGCCGGATGGCTGCAGGCCAGCGACCCGCGCCATGCAAGCGCGGCGACGCCGGGCAACTTCTATGGCATCAACGGCCATTGGGACGACCCCTATACCCCGGCTCAGATCGTCTCCATCTTGAAGGGTCTGGGTTGTTCGACCTTCCGCGTGGGCTGCAGCGATGATCCCACGCAACTTGCAGCAGTGACAAAACTGGCCGCGGCGTTCCAGGCCGCGGGCATGACGCTGTTCGTGCTGATCAACCAGGGCATGACCGACGCCTACGGCAATGTTTTCAGCAGCGAAAGTGCCGCCTATAGCCAAGGACATTGGATTGCTTCCACCGTGGCGGCCGCGCTCCAGCCGTATGGCGTGACCATGTACGAGTGCGGCAACGAATTGACGCGCCAGGTCTCCATCATCCTGGATTTCACGCAAGCGGGCACCAAGGCCGTCGACTTCAACAATACGAACTGGCCGGCCATGCGCGGTGTGATGCGCGGCATGATCGACGGTGTTAAATCGGTCCAGTCGAGCGCCAAGTGCGGCATCAACTTCTGCGTAGCGGACTATGGCGCAGCCGACGCGTTGTGGGAAGGCATGCAGCCCGACGGCACCCGTGGGTATCCGCTGGTACGCTGGGACATCACGACGTGGCACAACTACGAAGTGTATGGCGACATCTTCAATATCGGTTCCGACGGCGCAGGTCCTGGCTTCGATCTGCCCACATACTGCAAGGCTCGCTACAACGTGCCTTTCATGATCACCGAGTGGAACACGGGTCCTGAGCAAACGGCGGCGTATCGCTCGAACTACATCACGACTCAACTGGGCAATTTCTATAACGCGAGAAAGACGCACAACATCCAGTCGGCAATGTATTACACGCTCGACAGCGGCAACGATACGTTCGGCCTGGTGATGAATGGCACACACTTGACCCCGTACTCCGCATTCGAGAGCTTCGCGGCATCGAACCCGGATACCTGAGCCGATTAGCGAATTAGCGCATTGTCCTGGCCGGGCACATTCATCATGTGTCCGGCCTTTTTGGCGTCTCTTACAAGCAGGCGGTTATCATGGTTGAATTGCGTCGCTTAAACGAACCGTTGCATCATATGAGGAATACACGCAAGACCTTGATTATCACGGTGCTGCTCGCTGAGCTCGCCGTGGGCGCTTATCTCGTGTTCCACAAGGGCGACGAGGCGGGCCCCGAGACGCATGCCACGCAGGACGGCTCGCAGCAGGAAGAGGAGTCGGACCCCGCGTACAGCGACACGCATATAACTGCGGGAAGCATCGCCGGCGCTGTGACGACGGCCAGTGGCGCCAATAGCATTGACATTGCGCCCAGGCAATCCGCCACTGACAATGCCGTAGCACCGGTACCGGCTCCGCCGCCAGTGGAAAACACCGTGCAAGCGCCGCAACCGGCTGTAAAGCCGGCTCCTGAACCCGCGCCAGCACAAGACGCGGCCATCGCTCACGACGACTCGACTTCGCCCCGGCGTGCTGCGCCGGTCGCGCGTGCCGACACAACTCGTGAGTTCGCACGTAACCGCAATCCGAAGCCTGCGGTTACATCGGCTATGACAGATCAGCTTGTCAGGGAATCCGCACAGCTCGATCCGCTGCTACCTCCGCCTCCTCCCATGGTGACGGCGCCCGCGCCGGTCGTTCGCGCCGATCCGTCGCGCCGCTCGAACCCCGTCGCCGCCGCAATGACGGACAGTCTGGTCAGGGATTCGGCAAGGCTCGATCCTTCACTGCCGCCGCCGAAACGTCCCGGCACGCAGTAACGGTGCATCGAATCGCGTTCAGACCTTGAAGTAGCCCGCCTTGTCGATATCGTCGATAAGGCCAGGTTGCGTCGGCTCCCAACCAAGCAGCTTGCGCGTCCGTTCGCTCGAAGCGGGAGCGTCCATGCCGGCGAACATCGCGAACCAGGTGAAATGGCTCGCAGCCTCCTCCGAAGTCTTGCTAAGGACAGGCAGGTCCAGACGCCGGCCGATCACGCCGGCAATATCCTTGAAGGGCACGCCTTCTTCCGCGACCGCGTGGTAACGCGTACCGGCCGCACCATGCTCGAGCGCCAGCCGATAAACCCGCGCGGCATCCAGCCGATGCACCGCCGGCCAGCGATTCATACCCTCGTTCACATAGACCGATGCACCGTTCTCCCGGGCGATGCCCGCGAGTATCGGCACGAAACCGTGGTCGCCATCGCCATGAACCGAAGGCGGAAGGCGCACGATCGACGCGCACACCCCGCGCGCCATGAGTGCGTCGGCGGCCGACTCCGACTTGCGCGGGAGCGGGTGCGCGGCGGAAAGCGTATCGTCCTCGGTTGCAACACGGCCCGGCGCAAGAAGGCCCAGCCCCGATGTAACGAGCAGCGGCCGTTTCGACCCTTCGAGCGCATCGCCTAGCGCTTCAATGGCGCGCCGGTCCAGCTCGCAGTTCTCCACGAACTTCGAGAAGTCGTGATTGAAAGCCGTGTGGATCACGCCATCTGCCGCCGCCGCGCCGCTGCGCAAGCTGTCAAGATCTTCGAGCGTTCCGCGATGCGCTTGCGCGCCCGCCGCTTCGAGCGCCGCGACACCCGCATCCGATCGCGTCAAACCCAGCACCTGATGTCCTGCACCGATCAATTCCCGAACAACTGCGGAGCCGACAAAACCGGTCGCTCCAGTGACAAAGACTCGCATCGATACTTCTCCATTTGATTGAACGCCGAGGTCCCTTCCAGCGCGTCGTTCCGATCATAGGCGGGCAAACAAGAACGAGCTATGCTGTATCGTTCGTTTTATCTTCGCGTTCGTTCGGAAAAACCATGGACCCGCTCTCAGACGTACTCTCGCTGTTGAAGCTGCGCAATTACGTATCAGGTGGTTTCGAAGCGGGCGGTGACTGGTCGCTATCGTTCCGCAAGCATGAAGGCATCAAGTTTTACGCAGTCGTTTCCGGCGAGTGCTGGCTGTCGGTGGACGGCGTTCCCGAGCCCGTGTACCTGGCATCCGGCGACTGCTTCATGTTGCCAAGAGGACGCCCTTTTCGCCTTGCCAGCGATCTCAGGTTGATGTCGGTCGATTCAATGACGATTTTCGCCACCGCCAAAGCTGGCGGTATTACTCCGCTCAACGGCGGCGGCAATTTCCTGAGTGTCGGCGGCCATTTCGCGCTGACCGGCGATCACGCGGGCATCCTGTCGGGCGTGTTGCCACCCATCGTGCATATTCGCGACGAATCGGATAAAGCAGTGCTGCGCTGGTGCGTGGAACGGATGCGGCAGGAACTGCGCGAACCGCAGCCGGGCGGCTTTCTTGTGGCGCAGCAGCTCGCGACCATGATGCTCGTCCAGGGCTTGCGCCTGCATCTGACAGAAGCTGCGAAGGGTGCGAAGGCGGGTGTCGGCTGGTTGTTTGCACTGGCCGACAAACGCATGGCGGCCGCGATCACGGGCAAGGGTTCGC
>NZ_CAXTGZ010000489.1:0-4581 GCF_964243625.1 uncultured Caballeronia sp. | reverse complement strand
CGAGAGTTTCGCGAGCGCGTAGCGCTGGAAGGCCGACAGCTCGGACCAGCGGCCAAGACTCGGCGAACCGATACCGCACAAGCTGCTCTGGCGGATCACGCTTTCCGGCACGACGTCCGTGTGCGCCCAGATCGGGTCGCTGTCGGGCGCGAAAGTCCCGGGTTTCGAATCCGCGTGAGTACGCAGCATTTCGGCGATGGCCTGATCGAACGCGGGTTCGATCGCCGCGTCGTCCTCCACCGGAAAGCGCGCAAGCAGTTCGCGGTCGCTGTGCGGGAGACGGCGCCAGTCGTCGAGGGAAATGCGCTGACCGAAGCGATCCAGATTAAAACGCACGACGAGCGGGATGAAGCTCAGGTTCTCAGTCGACTCCAGTTCGAATCCGAACAGGCGCGGAGCGTCGTAAAGTGCCATGGCGAGTGCCTCGTGGGCAAGAGGGTCAAGGGAAGCGAGTGAGGCCGCTGTGGGTTATCGTAGGGCCTTGAACGGCTTGTAGTGTGTCTGTTGCACCATAAAGCAGCAAGCGTTATGCCCGGATTTCTCTTATAAATTCTGATAAGCCGCGGCTAAAACGCGACATCGTAAGCAATTAGCAAGAGAGCCAGATCATGAATGACACGGATATCGACGATCAACCCGGCTACGTGGAACGCCACGTCAGGCGTCACCGGCTGGGCGAGATTCGCGAGACCGCCGACGACGTCGGCCAGGAATGGCCCGTCGCGCTCGTCTACAACGGTATTTCCCACGCCGTGATGATGTGCACACCGCGTGATCTGGAAGCCTTTGCGGTGGGCTTTTCGCTGACCGAAGGGATCGTGGAGCGCGGCAGCGACATTCACGACATCGAGGTGTTTTTTCACAATCCCGAGGGCGATACGCTGCCACACGCGGAAGTGCATCTGCAAGTGGTGCAGCAGGCGTTTGTCGCGTTGAAGCAGAAACGCCGTGCGCTCGCCGGGCGGACCGGTTGCGGGGTGTGCGGGATCGAAAGTATCGATTTGCTGGACCTGCAACCGGAACGCGTGCCCGATACCGGCTTTCTCCAGCGTCTCGCCGATGACGCCATCGCCCATGCCGCGCGTGAGCTGCCGGCGCACCAGGGGTTATCGAAGTTGACTGGCGGATTGCACGCAGCCGCGTGGTGCGACGAAACCGGCGCCGTCAAATACGCATTCGAAGACGTCGGCCGCCACAATGCGCTCGACAAGCTGATCGGCCATCTCGTACTGCAGCGCGTGGATACCACGCAAGGCTTCGTGTTCCTGTCGAGCCGGGCGAGCTACGAGCTCGTGCGCAAGTCGGCGCGCGTCGGCGTACCCATGCTCGTGACGATATCCGCGCCTACTTCGCTGGCGATTTCCATCGCGGAAAAGGCGGGATTGCGGCTAGTCAGTTTTGCACGCGAGAACGGGTTCGTGGAGTACGGCGCGGGCTGAACGGGGGCGCGGGCTGAACGGCGCGTGCTCAACGGGCGCGTGCTCGACGCTTGATACGCGCCCTTCCGATCAGTTGAACTGGCTGAAATCCGGCTTACGCTTTTCGAAGAACGCCGTGAACGCCTCTTTCGCTTCGGGCGCGGTCAGCATGCTCGCAAAAAATCCCGCTTCTTTCGCCATCTGCGTGCTGACTTCGTCGGCCTGACCGCCCTTCATCAACGCCTTGGTCGCCTTCAGCGATGCCGGCGGCAACGCCGCGAGTTTCCTCGCCTGCGCAAACGCAAAGTCGCCCACTTCTTCCGCCGATAAAACCCGGTTCACGATCCCCATGTTCGCGGCTTCGCTTGCGTCGAATGGCTCGCCGAGCAGCAGCTTTTCAGCGGCACGCTGATACCCCGCAATGCGCGGCAAAAGCAGGCTCGACGCCGCTTCCGGACACAGCCCGAGGTTCACGAACGGCAGCACGAACCTGGCCGTCGATGCCGCGTAGACCAGGTCGCAGTGCAGCAGCATCGTCGTACCGATACCCACTGCTCCGCCGCTTACCGCCGCGACGACCGGCTTCTGGGCCGTGCTGATGCGGCGCAGGAACTGGAACACCGGCGCGTCCGGCTTCGAGGGCGGCGCCTTCATGAAGTCTTCGAGATCATTGCCCGCGCTGAACGTATCGCCCGCGGCGCGGATCAGCACCACGCGCACGGCGGGATCGTTTTCGGCATCGAAGAAAGCATCGGCCATGGTCTGATACATCTCGGCCGTCAGCGCGTTCTTGCGCGCCGGGCGGTTGATCGTGATGCTCAAGACGCCGTCGATGTGTTCCGTGATGATGTCCATTCTCGTCTCCTGAATGAAAAACGGTTCACGGACCGAAAAGGCACGCGAACCGTTGTTATGCTTCTACGGATAAGCCGCGTTGACCGTTACATCCGTTCGATAATGCCCGCCGCGCCCATGCCCGTTCCCACGCACATGGTCACCATGCCGTACTTCAGGTTGCGCCGGCGCAAACCATGCACGACCGTTGCGGCACGAATGGCGCCCGTTGCGCCGAGCGGATGGCCCAACGCGATCGCGCCGCCAAGCGGATTGATCTTCGACGGGTCGAGCCCCAGGTCCTGGATCACCGCCAGCGATTGCGCTGCAAACGCTTCGTTGAGCTCGATCCAGTCGATATCGTCCTGCGTCAGACCTGCCGCTTTCAACGCCGCCGGAATCGCTTCCTTCGGCCCGATGCCCATGATCTCCGGCGGCACGCCACGCACCGCGAAACTCACGAAGCGCGCGAGCGGCGTCAGGTTGAATTGCTTCAGGATTTTCTCGCTGACCACGATCAATGCGCCGGCGCCATCGGATGTCTGCGAGCTGTTGCCCGCCGTGACCGAACCCTTCGCGGCGAAGACGGGGCGCAGCTTCGCGAGCCCTTCCATGGTCGTGTCCTGACGCGGGCCTTCGTCGTTCTTGATCTCGCGCGCATTGACGCGAATCTCGCCCGTCGCCAGGTCCGGGAACCGTTCGTTCAGCGTGAACGCGGAGATTTCATCGTTGAACTCGCCGGTACGCTGCGCTTCCAAGGCACGCCGATGCGATTCCACCGAGAACGCATCCTGCGCTTCACGGCTGATCTTCCAGCGTTCGGCCACGCGTTCGGCCGTCAGACCCATGCCGTAAGCAATGCCGACGTTCTCATCGCGATCGAAGATATGCGGCGACAGCGACGGCTTGTTGCCCATCATGGGCACCATGCTCATCGATTCACATCCGCCGGCGATCATCACGTCGGATTCACCTACACGAATCCGGTCGGCGGCCATTGCGAGCGCGGTCACGCCCGATGCGCAGAACCGGTTCACGGTCACGCCGCCAACGGTGTTCGGCAAGCCGGCCAGCAACGCGCCGATACGCGCCACGTTCAGTCCTTGCTCGCCTTCGGGAATGGCGCATCCGATGATTGCGTCTTCGATCAGCTTCGTATCCAGCCCGGGCACTTGCGCGACCGCTGAACGGATCGCGTGGACCAGCAGCTCGTCCGGGCGCGTGTTCTTGAAGATCCCGCGCGGCGCCTTGCCGATAGGCGTCCGGCTCGCGGCGACAATGTATGCGTCCTGCACTTGTTTGCTCATTTGCAACTCCTTTGTCCCGTACGCGCCTAGTTACGAACCGGCTTGCCGGTTTGCAACATGCCCATGATCCGTTCCTGCGTCTTCGCGGTGCCGAGCAACTCGACAAACGCACGACGTTCGAGCGCCAGCAACCATTCTTCATCGACGAGACTGCCTGCTTCCACGTCTCCGCCGCAGACCGCTTCTGCGATACGGCTCGCGATCAGGAAATCGTGATCGCTGATGAAGCGGCCATCGCGCATGTTCACGAGCGACGCCTTGATGGTCGAGATCGCCGAGCGTCCTGCCACCGGCACCTGGGTAACCCGCAACGGCGCGCGATACCCGGCAGCGCTCAAAGCACGCGCTTCCTTCTTCGCGATATCGAGCAATTCGTGCACGTTGAAAACGATCGTGTCGGACGCTTTGAGATAACCCATCGAACGCGCTTCCAGTGCCGATGCCGAGACCTTCGCCATCGCTGCGTTCTCAAACGATTTCTGCAGGAATTTCAGGAGGTCGCTGGTTGCGTTGACGGCGCTGGCGGCAGTCGCTGCACGCAACGCCGCTTCCTTCAAGCCGCCGCCGGCAGGCACCAGACCCACGCCCACTTCCACCAGCCCTATGTAACTTTCGATGTGTGCAACACGCTTGGCCGAATGCAGCGCGAGTTCGCATCCGCCGCCAAGCGCAATGCCCGACATGGCCGCGACCACCGGCACGCTCGCGTACTTCACGCGCAACATGCCCTGCTGGAAGTTCTTCACAAACGGTTCGATCCCCTTCGCGCCGCCCATCATGAACGCGGGCATCGCTTCTTCGAGGTTCGCGCCGGCCGAGAACGCGCCGCCCGGATTGCCGAGTTTCAGCGACGTCGGCTGCCAGATCACCACGCCCTTGTAATCCTTCTCGGCGAGTTCGATGGCTTGCGTCAGACCGTCGATCACCGACGGTCCGATCGTGTTCATCTTGCTCTTGAACGACACGATCACCACGTCGTCCTCGCCCGCGCGATCATCGACCCACGCGCGCACCGCTTCCGT
>NZ_CAXTGZ010000488.1:0-4613 GCF_964243625.1 uncultured Caballeronia sp. | reverse complement strand
ACGGCGGTGGCGCGCCGCTCGGTCTCCACGATGTCATGCAATGCGACGCGCAGGTTCTGGTCCGTAACCCTGACGAAGCGCCAGGGCTGCATGAAACCGACGCTCGGCGCATGGTGCGCGGCGTCGATCAAGCGCGCCATTTGATCGCCGTCGACGGGGGCATCCGTGAAATGCCGCATGTCGCGGCGTTCGTGGATCGCGCGATAAACCCCTGCAATTTCAGGGTCGGAAAAGCGCTTTGCGGTCGAGTCGGTCATTGCATCCATGCATTCAAAAACAGCGATCGCGCTGAAATAACACGCGCGCCGAAGCCGCTGGTGGCCGTAACCATGTGGTCTGCGGGTAAATCCCCGTAAGGCGGGCGGCCATTATCCAAGCCATCGATAGCTTATTCCCGTCACGATACACGGAGAATACAGCCCCGCGGCAACGGCCGTGCCGCTCGAAGAGCAGAGCCGGCAGTTCAACGATGCGGTGGCGCTGTTCAGGTCGACGGGCGATGTGCATACGCCGGGATACTTGCACACCGCGGCGTGAAAATCGCTTTTCTTTGCTTCGTTTCCGAAGTGACCGAAGGAGTTGGACAGACGGCAGCAATAACCTTTGTCAGACCACTGTATGGCTGTTGTTTAAACGCGGCGGCCGCTGTGCCACAAGTAGCCCGGCGGCCATCATTCCCCCGCCGGCCACGCGAGATGCGGCGACGTCCAGTCGAGTTCGCTGCCAACGACCATCACCTCGCCGTCGCGCTGCACGGCCATTGTCACGCCGACCGAAGCGCGTCCGCTGGTGAGCGACAGATACGGCTGGCAGAACACTGCCGTCCCCATGTTCGCTACCGCCTTCCAGTAATACGGCCGATGATCCCAGCGCGCTGATTGCGTCGAGCGCAGCGGGCCGAGCCTGAAATCACCGCCGGGGCCGGCCTGTCCCACAAACTCCTGTCCCACGATCCGCCCCGTGTGATCGAGCACGAAGCAGCGCCGGCAAAGCGCGAAGGCGGTCATCGGCGCGATGGCTTCATGGACTTGCGCACCGTCCGATAACGCCGCCGCCGCGGCTCTCACCATCGCAAGGTAAGGCGACAGTTGCGCTTCAAACCGGCTCGCGCGCGCGGTCCGCCCTTCGGCGATCACATCGAACGCATGATCGATGCGCCGCATCACCGCGTCCGCCGCCGGTATGTTCGCACTCGGCCTGCCCAGCAAGAACCCCTGCGCGAAGTCGACGTTGGATTCGACCGCAAGCACGAGCTCTTCGGTCGTCTCGATCCCTTCGACGACCACGAGCATATCCGCGCGATGCAGCAGCGACACAATGGTCGATAACAACGGCTGCTCCGACGCGCGGCTCTTCGCGCGAATCAGCTCGCCGTCGAGCTTCACGAAGTCGGGCTGGATGCGCAGCAGGCGGTCGAGGTTCGAATGGCCGGCGCCGAAGTCATCGACGGCAATCAAAAATCCGCATCCACGATACCGCCACGCGGCCAGCGCCAGCTCTTCCGCGCTCACGCCTTCCGACTCCAGTATCTCGAGCACGATGCTGCCCGGATTGAGCCCCGCTGCGCTCGCCATGTTCGCAAGCGTCTGCTCGTAGCCCGCCTGAATGAACGTGGATGGCGCGACGTTCAGGAACAGCCACGTGTCCTGCGGCAAGCGCTTGCGCGCATTGTTGAAGTGCAGATGATGCGTGAGCGAATCGAGCTCGATGACATCGGGGTTCGACTGCGGCGCGAACAACAACTCGGGCTGAACCGGCTGGCCCTCGTGATCGCGTCCGCGCAACAGCACTTCGAAGCCCACTTGCTTCTGGTGCGAGAGACTGTAGAGCGGCTGGAAGTGCGTGGAAAGTTGGAAAGGTCCCCAGTGCCTGACGGAATCGGCGTCGGGAGTTGCATCGGCTTTTGCATCGATATCTTCGTCAATGGCGGTCGCCCGCACGCGCGCAACGCTGCTCACCCGCTCCACGAACACACGATTGCGGCCTGCATGTTTCGCACGCAACAATGCTTCATCTGCGCGGTCGAGAAGCGCGATAGCAGTCTCATGTTCTCGCCGATGGGCCACGCCAAAACTCGCCGTCAGGAAACCATCGGGCCGCAGGATTCCTGCGATGCGGATGCGCAAGGAGTCTGCAAGCTCGGTAGCCTGATGCGTTCCGGCGGTCGGAACCAGTACCGCGAATTCCTCGCCGCCCAGCCGGCCGGCGATTGCCTCGGGGGGTATCGCCCCTTTGATGACCTGCGTGACCTGCAGCAGGGCATCGTCGCCGCGTGCGTGGCCGTATTGATCGTTAAGTGACTTGAAACGGTCGACGTCCAGGAAGATCGCGCTGACGATCTCATCGCCGCTGCGTGGCGCGCTCAGCATCTGCCCGGCTTGTTCGAGGAACGCGCGGCGGTTGAGCAATTGCGTGAGGGGATCGGTGGCGGCGAGCGCAATGAGCTTCTCTTCCAGCAAAAAGTGATTGAGCCGGAACCAATAGAAGCCGAAATGGAACGTGGTCGCGGTCGGAATGCCGATGGCGACCCACATTGCGCACAGCACCCAGTCGTCGTGCGTGAAAGGTACGGAAAATACGAACGGGATGCCCGCTATATAGAACGCAGTCGTGCCGAGCACGAAATGCCGCGGCGTGAGCCACAGCGGCGCGGCGCAAATGGGCACGACCATGCCGGCGGGCAGCATCCAGTAAAGCGGCTGCTCTACGCCCGTCACGTTCATCATCACGCCGATCTGCAGCACGACCACATACGCCGCCCCGATCATGCCGAACACGAAAGTGGAGGTCGCACGGGGAATGGCGGCCACGAGTAGCGACAACGCGAGCGCGCACATCAGGCGTGGCCAAAGCGGCAATTCGATGCCCGTCACGTGTGCGCGCGCGATCACGAAGATCACGAAGGCCACGACGGTGAAGGCCATGGTGACCGTGGAAAGCGGCTTCTGCAGTTCCATCGAACGTCGATGAAAACTCAGGCGTACCGCAGGCGTAACCGGCGGCGGAAGGAGAGATGTAAGCATGTCGTCGGATCGTTTTGTGGCAGTCTCATTCACGCAAGTGAAGGCTGTCGGCTCTGTTGTTACTGTTACTGCTGTGTCCAGGCCGAATCTATGAACCCCCGAATCGGGAAATTCAGGTTCAAAATTTCATCAGACGAAACGTGATTGTCTTACGACACGCCGGCCGGCTCAAGATAAATGTTGAGCTATCCAGATATCAAAACGCTTGCCGAGCGTCAGTGTGACCGATTTCCCTCCGCGACCGAATTCAGATTTTTTTAATAAACATTGAAGTCCAGTGCGCTGCCGACCGTGTTCTTCTGCCTCAGTTGTGTATTCATCTAGACGACTTGCAAGCGTCACCGCGTCGTCATGTTGCCTTCCTAGAATCCCTACGACGCTGCAATTCTCCGGCGTCATAGTGAGGACATCATGGATGCAATCCGGATCGAACGTTTGTGCAAGACGTTCAACAATGGCCGCAAGGCACTCGACTCCATTGACCTGAAAGTGGTCGAGGGCGAAATGGTTGCGCTGATCGGCGCATCCGGTTCAGGCAAGTCCACGTTGCTGCGGCACATTGCGGGATTCACGGCTTCCGACCCCGCACCGTCGCATGTGACGCTGCTCGGGCGCCCGATTCAGGAGAATGGCAAGGTGGCGCGCGAAGTCCGCCGGATTCGTCGCGACGTCGCATTCGTGTTCCAGCAATTTAATCTCGTCGGGCGTCTCACCGTGCGCACCAATGTATTGATTGGGGCGTTGTCGCGCGTGCCGCTGTGGCGGCGTTTGATCGGCCGGTTTCCGCGCAACGAGCACGAGCTTGCAATGGCATCGCTTTCCGCAATGGGCATTGGCGACCACATCAACGAGCGCGCCAGCACCTTGTCCGGTGGCCAGCAGCAACGCGCTGCGCTCGCACGCGCGCTGGTTCAGCGGGCCCGCATCGTCCTTGCCGATGAACCCATCGCATCGCTCGATCCCGAGTCCTCCCGCCGCGTGATGGAGTTGCTTCAGTCGCTCAACGAAGACCATGGCCTGACGGTAGTCGTGTCGCTCCATCAGATCGATATCGCAATGAAGTACTGCGCAAGAACGGTCGCGCTGCGCAACGGCTGCGTGGTGTACGACGGTCCGTCCGCGAGCCTGACCCCCGCCTTGTTGCGCGAACTGTATGGCGCAGCGGCGGAAGAATTACTGACCGATGCCGACACCGAAACCGACGCCGCCCAGCGCGAGCCGGTTCGACAAACGGAGCGCGCGACAGCGCGTCCGGAAGGTGCATCCGCACGATCCGCGGCATTTGCATCGGCCGCGAGCTCCTGACCCGACAACTTTTGTTTTTTTCCAAACCTGGACCCATTCGATGAAATCAGCCCGTTTCCTTCTGGCCGGCGCGATGCTCGCTGCATGTCTCGTCTCGCAGGCAGCGCTTGCCGAGACGATCAACTTCGGCATCATCTCGACCGATAATTCATCCGCGCTCAGGCAGCGCTGGCAACCGCTGATCGACGATCTCAACAAGCAGACCGGCCTAGAAGTGAAGCCATTCTTCGCGACGGACTATGCCGGCATTATCGAAGGCATGCGTTTCAATAAGGTGCAGATCGG
>NZ_CAXTGZ010000487.1:0-4615 GCF_964243625.1 uncultured Caballeronia sp. | reverse complement strand
GAAGAAACGCATCGACGGCTTCCGTTATCGCTTTTTCCTTGCAGGGTGCCGCGCCGTAGAGCGCGTTCTCAAGAAACCCCGCTTCGAGCAGTCCCTTAAAATGAAGTGCTGCCGTCGCGGGGGATCTCTTGGGCAACTGACCGTTGTTCATCAATTGATCAAAGAAAATAGTCATTTTTTGAAGCGCTCGGCCAGGCCCTTGATCGAATAGGTGTGGGCCAAGGGAAGATCCTGAACCCTCCGAGATTGCTGTGCGGGTAATAGCCAAGACCTCCTCGCCTAGGATGAAACTCAAGTAAGCCTTTCCGAATCGCTTTAGAACGGCGCGTAAATCTGCTGATTTTGGGTTCAAGAGATCCATAATCTGATCGCCTGGACCTTCACTGGCGCTTTTCATCGCAATCTCAAACAGCTCTTCTTTTGAGCGGAAATAGCCGTATAGCGTACCCTTTGACCCGCCTAGGCGACGGGAAATCATCGCCATACTGGCGCGCTCAAATCCAACCTCCCGAAACACCTCAAGAGCGACTTCGGTAATTGCCTGGCGCTTATCCTCGGTCCTCACACGCACTGTAGTTTCCTCTCAAGTTTCGCACGTAGCGATGCAAAGGCGAAATAGCCCGATAGTTTCGACCCTTTTACAGCAAATCAAGACTTGTCGTGTGTCGCTCGGCCTTCGCGGATATTTTACTGGCGGCTTGCTAGAAACTTTGATGGTATCGCATGCAGTTTACATGCTTGTTCGTTGGGAAAGAAGAATTGATCGACCGCAGCGCACTGCCGGACAAGGAGATGTTGGGCGGCCTCAGCGTTGTCTATCAAACACAGCATTCAAGCAAGCGCTTTCGCGCGATGGCGTCATATGCCATGGCTTAGCACCTCTGCCGACTCCCAAAGATTTCGCTTGACTCCAGCCATCGTTGTTACATAATCGAACTATGCGGTACGGTTAAGGGGAGCCCAGATAGAGTTCGTCGACTGAGGGGATGTGGCCTTGAAAGTATTATGAGTCATGGCTCTTCGATAGTTCTAATGTTGAAGAAGTCGGTGAGAGATGAATTCGAGTGTGCTCAAGATCTTCAGCCGTTGTTAACCTTAAACAGATAAGTCAATCCCTTCTTGGCGAAGATTCTTCAGTGCTTTTGACACGAATAGCGAGCGTGGGGTTGCCGCGCGAGGGCTATGCAACGTGGGGAAGCGTGCTGATGCACGCCGTTATACGGGAAATTGCGTTGGCACCCGAATGAAGGTAGCAAGGACTCTCGACGTCTGCAGCGTCGCTTTGAGAGAGTCACCACGACCGCTAGGGCGAGCTGCAAGCAAGGCGTTGATCCAAAGGGTGTCCACTGGGGTTGGCGATACGCACGCACGCCTGCGATAGGGCGTCGCAGGGTCTGAGATAACGCGAGTGGTTGCATGGAATCCGCAGAAAGATTTGAGTCCGGACGGTCCAAGATTGTAGGTTTGATCAGAATGAGGGATTTAGCACATGAAGCTGGTTCGATTCGAAAATGGTGGTGTCCCAGTAATCGGCGCGCTCAAGGATGGCGGGATCGTTGACCTCGTAGCGGCGGGTAGTAGGTGGTCGACGATTCGCGCAATCGCCGGGGACAGTGACGAAGCATTGTTTGAACTACGCGCGCTTGTGGACCGTACAAAACCAAGCTTTAAGCTATCCGAGGTCAAATTACTCGCGCCAATCGAAAGGCCGGGTAAATATCTCGCGATCGGCATGAACTACGCCAAGCACCTTGAAGAAGCCGACAAGCTCGGAGTTGCTCGTGCGCCGTATCAAACGTGGTTCAACAAGCAAACGACTTGTATCAGTGGGCCATACGACGAAATCGAGCCTGGGGTGACCGAGAAGCTAGATTACGAGGTCGAGCTTGGCGTGGTGATCGGAATGTCGGCCAAGTGCGTGAGCGAAGAGGAGGCGCCCCGCCACGTGTTCGGATATTTTGTCGCTAATGATGTCTCTGCACGAGACTGGCAGTTTCATACGCCGACTTTCACGATGGGCAAGTCATTCGACACACATGGACCAATCGGCCCTTGGATAGTCACTGCTGACGAAATCGCAGATCCACACGCGCTGGAGTTGCGCTGTTTCGTCAATGGCGAGATCAGGCAGCGCAGTAACACGGGGCAAATGATTCACAGTCTTTGGGCGCAGATCGCTTATCTCTCAACAGCGTTCACGCTCGAGACTGGCGATTTGATTGCCTCTGGCACGCCAGAAGGAGTGGGCGTGGGAATGGTTCCGCAAAGCTTCCTGCGCTCGGGCGATGTTGTGCGGTGTGAGATTGACGGCGTTGGGGTGATCGAAAACCGCGTCGCAGACATCTAGATACGGGAGAGAAAAAATGGCCGTATTGGGCGCTTTGTCAGTAACAATGGAGGTACCGGACCTTGAGGTCGGCATAAATTTTTATGTTGACGCTGGCCTGATCGCGGACGTTACGAGCAACGTCGCGCGATTTCGTTGCAAGGATCAAAATAGGGATTCGATCGTTCTGTTAGGGGGTGCGCCGAAAAAGCGGCTCCATCATGTCTCGCTTCGAGCCAGCGACCTGGACTCTATTGCCGCCAGGGTACCCGGCGAGGGAGGCCGGGTTTGTTCCGTGCCCGAGGGCTGCGAGGACCGCGGCCTATGGATTGAGGACCCGAATGGGATGCTAATTCATCTCGTTGAGCATCCGGCTGATATCCAAACTGTCGCAGGTGCTTCTTTCGAGATAAACGCGCCGGGTCGCTTAGTGCGCAAAGGGCGATCGGCTATGCTGCCGCGCGCATCGTATAGCGCAATCACGCCGTTGCGCCTCGGACACATCTTGGTCTTTAGCCCTGATGTCGCGCGAAGCGTGAAGTTTGTAACGCTGGCGCTCGGGATGGGTCTTGCCGATCACGCGCAAGACGTGATCGCGTTCACGTGTGCAAAGAAAGACAGCGATCATCACGTTCTGGCATTTGCCAAGTCGCCGGGTGTGGGTTTTCACCATGCTAGCTTCCAGGTCAAAGACCCTGACGAGGTAGGACGAGCTGGAAGCGCGCTGCTCGCCAAGGCAGGCATGGGTGATTGGGGTTTCGGTCGCCATACAATGGGCTCGAATTTTTTCCATTATATTCAGGACCCTTGGGGCTCTTGGTTTGAATATTACTCGGACATGGACCATATCGCGGATCATGACCTTTGGACTCCGACGAACTACGCCTTAGAGGACAGCCTTGCCAACTGGGGCCCCCCTGTACCTCACGATTTCGTTCACAACTATGAGTTAAGCATGGCTGATGCGCCAAAAGCAGTGTCAGCGACAGAAGGTACGCCGGTACTAACGTCACTAATGCACGGGTGAAATGATGCAGGAGGTTGAAAACGATGCGCTACTTGGAACGCTATTCACGAATGCGAGATCTCACAATGGATGGCGGGCAGAATCGGTAAGCGACGCGGAATTAAGGGCAGCGTATGACCTCGCTAAGTGGGGACCTACCTCAATGAATACGCAGCCTATGCGCGTGCTTTTCTTGAAATCCCAGGAAGCCAAGGAGCGGCTTATCCCGGCACTCGCCCCAACAAATATTAAGAAAGCGCTAACTGCGCCAGTCGTCGCAATCATCGCGTATGACTCAGCATTTTACACCCAGCTCCCGAGGACGTTTCCGCACAACTTGAATGCACAAGGCTACTTTCTCAGTAACGAAGCCATAATCGCGCCGACGGCCTTACGAAACGGCTCGCTTCAAGCGGCCTACCTGATGATGGCGCTGCGCGGGTTGGGACTTGACGTCGGCCCAATGTCCGGCTTCATTGCTGAGCGGATTGACGTAAAGTTTTTTAGTGGCACTTCTTGGCGAGTGAATTTTATTTGTGGAATCGGACATGGCGATCCAGCAAAACTGTACATTCGATCACCTCGGCTCGAATTTGAGGAAGTCGCTTCAATACTGTAACGAAGAACTATCGATAGAACAGTGCGACTCGAGCCGCTGTATCGACATTGCGCGCTCGATAGTCGTTGCGCTTGCTTCAGTCACCGCCGTGGCTGGTGTTACGAGATCGCCGCTTGGTTCGACTATCCGGATACCCGGAAGTCGCAACACGAGGATGTCCTCCGTATTCCCAGCGGCAAGCTCATTAGATACCGACTGCAAAGGAGAACCGGGAAATTAGGGGGGTGCCAGCGAGCAGAGCGTCCCAAGGGATAAGCAAATCGGGCGGGCTGGAAGTCATTTTAATTCTTGGATTAAGCAACATACGACGGTTTCGTATGCGTTTTCTCGTTATTACGAGCCTAATTCGCTCACTCGGGTTAGAAAGCGCCAAGGACCCCGTCGAGGTACTGCAATCGGCCCGCACGTCTGCAATTCATTTCATTTTCGTGACAGCCTTGGGGAGTGTGCTCCACTTGTCCCGGACACTAGGTGATGAGCGCTTGGCTCAAGATGCTATTGCAATGCTTATGCATGTGACTGCATGTCGCTCGAGTCTGAAAACGAGGAGGGGTTCGCGTGTTTAACGAATCAAATCAACTGCCATGTAATGACAAGCAAGATCTCGGCGCGTGGATATGTGCGTGGTATGACGCTGCTATCGCGAAAGTCTTTATCAGATTGC
>NZ_CAXTGZ010000486.1:0-4617 GCF_964243625.1 uncultured Caballeronia sp. | reverse complement strand
TCGAGTCCCGAGTCGCCCGTCAGCAGCACGCCCATGCCGAGGATATCGAGAAACACGCCATGAAGCGTGGCGCGCGGCGCGAGGATCCGCGACATGTAGAGCCGCAGGCTGTCGATCACAGCTGCCGCCGACATGCGCGTGGTGAACAGCGGCGTGGACGAGCGCGTGCAGCGCAGAACCAGTTCCGGTGGCGCCCCGACTTCGCCCGCAACTACCAGGAAAGGCGGTTCTAGCGCGATCAGCTCGGCCATGTTGCGCGAGCGATCTTCGTCGGACTGACGCTGGTAATAGGTGATTTCGGCGTCGCCGAGCACCTGGATTCGGTTGGGGTGAATCAGGTTCAAGTGGCCGACCAGGTCGGCACTCGATGTTGCATTGGCGACCGTCTCTGTCGAGAAGCCGCGTTCCCAGCCTTCGTGACCCGTCAGCCAACTCAGTTTGAGCGCGGCCGCGTTGTCGTCGAAAATACTCTGGGCATTGATGCTGGACGTATCCATGAGGCCGGAACTCCGTGAGGGGCCGCGAGCGCTGGGCGACCGAGAGGGCCGGGGTTGGCCCTTTCAGTGCTCCGCTCAATAGGACTGATTGTGCGCTAGAAGGGCCGCCGGCGCGAGAGGGCTGCTCGCGCCGTATGCGTGGTTTCGAGCAGATTTGACGGGTTCAGGCCTGCCATTGCGTGAGAAGCTGGTGCAGCGCCTCACGGTTTTCTTCGGTGTTCAGGCGTTCACGCGTGTCCCGATCGGACAATAACTGTGCAATCTCCGACAGGATTTCGAGGTGTTGCTGCGTGGCCTGCTCGGGCACGAGCAAAAAGATCAGCAGCGACACAGGCTGACCATCTGGCGACTCGAAGGCGATCGGCTCGGCGAGGCGCACGAAAGCGGCGAGCGGATGCTTCAGGCCCTTGATGCGTCCGTGGGGGATGGCAACGCCTTCGCCCAGACCGGTCGAGCCGAGGCGCTCGCGCGCGAAGAGATTGTCGGTAACGGTGCTGCGGCCAATGCCGTTCTGATTCTCGAAGATCAGGCCCGCTTGCTCGAATACACGTTTCTTGCTGGTGACGGACAGTCCGAGGACGACATTTTCGAGGGGAAGAAATTTGGCTAAACGATTCATGTTGGCAGGCAGATGCGTGGCCTGAATTCTCCTCACGGTGGCGACTTCAGAAGCTCGAAATGGCACTGAGCGCGCACGGCGATTTTGGTTAGGAATGCGCGGAAGACCCAATTTCAGCCTCGACCCGCTCGTTTCATTCCGATTAACAACCCCGGTATTACCCGGACCATTATAGAACAGCGTCATCAGCGATGGTGCGGCGCGCAATACGGCGCCAACGTTTGGTACCACCAACGCAACACCGCAACTGCCGGAGACAAAAAAGCCGCCTGCTGTCAGGCGGCTGCTGAGGGAAGGCGGGTCCGGTGCTACTTGTCCGAACCCGGCGCATCAGAAAAAACCTTCAAGCTGATGCGCTACCCACGCTTTCGATACAAACCTCTAAAACGTGCCCGGCAACTTACGGCGCAGGCGCTTCGCTTTCTTGCGGTTCGTACTTCATTGTTGCATGCGCATGGCCCTGGATCTTGTCCTTATGGCGCAGGACCTGCCGATCCAGCTTGTCGACCATCAGGTCGATTGCTGCGTACATATCAACGTCACAACTTTCGATGAAGATGTCCTTGCCCTTCAGGTGCAGGTTGATTTCGACCTTCTGCCGCTTGTCCTTTTCCCTATGATTGTCGACCGAGAGGACCACACTGCCGTCGATCACCTGATCGAAGTGCCGAAGCACTCTATCCAGTTTGGTGATCACATATTCTCGCAACGCAGGCGTCAATTCGAGATGGTGTCCACTGATCTGCAGATTCATAGTTGCTCTCCAAGCTAATGGCCGCCTGGTCGCTTGTGCGCTGCTGAAAACCGGTCGCTGCGCCCGTGGTTGGCCATTGTTGCTGATGGCTGAACGGATCGGGAACGCATCGGCCGGCTCGTTCGCGTGTTCGCGACGCGGCCGGTAAAGGCCCGCCGCAACATGCAGCGGGCTACAGAGACTTTCGCAGGTTCACTGCCGGAATTTTCAGGGCTTCGCGATATTTGGCCACCGTGCGGCGTGCCACCACGAACCCTTGTTCCGCCAGCAATTCGGCGATGCGGCTGTCTGAAAGAGGAGATTTTGAGTCTTCGGCTCCTATCAGTTGCTTGATGAGTGCCCGGATCGCCGTTGACGATGCCGCGCCACCCGTGTCGGTAGAAACGTGCGATCCGAAGAAGTACTTGAATTCAAGCGTCCCGAACGGGGTCAGCATGTACTTGCCGGTTGTCACACGTGAGACAGTGGATTCGTGTAAACCCAGCGTATCAGCAATCTCCCTCAAAACCAAGGGCCGCATTGCAATTTCACCGTGCGCGAAAAAGTTCTTCTGACGCTCCACAATTGCTTGCGCCACGCGAAGAATTGTCTCGAATCTTTGTTGAATATTCTTAATTAACCAGCGTGCTTCCTGCAGTTGCTGACGCAACGAACCGCTGCCCGGATCGCCGCGATTGTTGCGCAGAATATTCGCGTAAAGGTGATTGATTCGCAGCCGAGGGACGATTTCCGGATTCAATTCCGCAGTCCATCCGCTCGACATCTTGCGCACCAGAATGTCGGGAACCACGTAATCCGCCTCGCTCTTGCCGAACGCCGCACCGGGAAATGGTTCGAGCGAACGGATCAGCAGGTGGGCGTCCCGCAATGCGTCATCCGAGGCTTTGAGCTGCTTGCGAAGGCGCGTGAAATCGCGCGCGGCGAGCAGCTCGAGATGATGCATGACGATATCCAGCGCCAGCGTCCTGATAGGCGTCGATTCGAGCCTGAGAAGCTGCAGCTTGAGACATTCCGATGCCGAGCGCCCGCCGACACCCGGCGGATCGAAACTTTGCAGCAGTGCGAGCGCAGCGCTCAACTCGTCGAGATCGACTTCGAGTTCGTCGGGCAGGTCGGCCTTCACTTCATCGAGTGAGGACGTGAGGTAACCGTCTTCGTCGAGCGATTCGATCAGGAACGTGATCAGCGCACGATCGCGCTGATTGGCCTTTGTCATGCGCAACTGCGACATCAGGTGATCGCGCAGCGTGGTCGTGGATTCGTGGATTTGCAGCGGGGGCAGGTCATCGTCGTCCGAACCGCTGTTCGAGCGGCCGTAGTCCTCCAGGTTCCACGAACTGGAATCCGGGCCGTTGTCCGACGAACTCATGCCGTTGTATTCGTCGACGCCCTGCGGTTCGCCGTTTTCCGAGCGCTCGGTCGTGCTGCTGCTCGACGACGTGCCGTTGCTCATCATGGGCTCGGGCGCGCTCACCGAAGCGCCTGTGGTGATCAGCGAGCCGTCCGCCGCCACGCGCAACGGACTGGTGGTCCAGTCGTCCTCGTTTTCGAGCAACGGGTTCTGCGCGACAGCCATCGCGACTTCCTGCTGCAATTCGAGCGTCGACAACTGCAGCAGCCGGATGGACTGCTGCAGTTGTGGGGTCAGCGCAAGATGCTGCGATAGGCGTAGTTGGAGGCTGGCTTTCATGGCAAGGTTTTAATCATTGTAGAGAGTTTGCCACGGGCGCGAAACCTCGCGGGGATCGGCCAAAAACAAGCGTGCCGCCCGCGGGCGGCACGTAAGAATTGCTGGCGGTGCTCCAGACCCCTGCTTTCCAGCCCATCGGGCTGGCGCCGGGCGCGGAGCCCACGCCGTCACATGCGGAAATGTTCGCCGAGATACACGCGTCGCACGCTCTCGTTTTCGATGATGTCGCTCGGCGCGCCGGCCGCGAGCACGCTGCCGTCGCTGATGATGTACGCGTGATCGCAAATGCCGAGCGTCTCACGCACGTTGTGGTCGGTGATCAGCACGCCGATGTTCCGCTGCTTCAGGAACTTCACGATCTTCTGGATTTCCAGCACGGCGATAGGATCGACGCCGGCAAACGGTTCGTCCAGCAGGATGAAAGCCGGATTGGTAGCAAGCGCGCGGGCGATTTCCACGCGACGGCGTTCACCGCCTGAAAGCGAGAGCGCCGGGTTCGCACGCAAATGTGCGATCTGCAGTTCGTCCAGCAAGGCTTCTGCACGATCCGTTATGGCTTGCTTGGAAAGCGGCTTGTCGTTCTCGCCGGTCTGCAGTTCGAGCACGGCGCGAATGTTCTGCTCGACGGTGAGCTTGCGGAAAACCGATGCTTCCTGCGGCAGGTAGGACAGTCCGAGGCGCGCTCGCTGGTGAATCGGCAACAGGCTGATGGACGTGCCATCGAGTTCGATTTCGCCGGCATCGAGCGGAACGAGGCCCACGATCATGTAGAACGAGGTGGTCTTGCCCGCGCCGTTCGGCCCGAGCAGCCCGACCACTTCGCCGCTTTTCACGTCGAGCGAGACGTCCTTCACGACCGTGCGCGAGCCGTAGCGTTTCTTCAGGTTGCGGACGGTGAGCGAACTGCTCGTGCCGGCCGGCTTACGATGAGGCATGGCGGGCGAATTCACGGCTGCTGCGTTCCTTGCATCTTGGTGGACGGCGTCAGGGTGGCCGGCGCGCCGGTCAGCGGCGCGGCGCCGCCGTTACGCGGGGCGAGCATGGCCCGCACGCGGCC
>NZ_CAXTGZ010000485.1:0-4621 GCF_964243625.1 uncultured Caballeronia sp. | reverse complement strand
ATGTATCTCGGCCATGTCATGGAGCTCTCCGATAAGCATTCTCTCTATGCCCGGCCTCGCCATCCCTACACACGCGCGTTGCTGTCCGCCGTGCCGGTGCCGAATCCGGCCATCGAGCGGACGAAGGTCGTGCAGATTCTTTCGAGCGATATCCCGAGCCCGATCAACCCGCCGACCGGCTGTGTGTTTCATACTCGATGTCCGATTGCGGAGCCGCGCTGTTCGCAGGAAGTGCCCGCATTGCGAACCCTTGAACATGGAGTTGCCGCCGCCTGCCTGCTCGCCTGATCCACGACTGATTTCGTCCATTGCCTAGACATCGCTCGTTTCGCCGTTTTTCAACGGCGGAATGCGGCGGTGCTTTGCTAACCCCGTAGTTCCCGCGGTAACCCTCCGATGCTTCGCTCCTTGAACAGGCGCGTTTATAAACTCGCGCCGGTTTTATTGAGATGGTTGTCGGCCTTTGATCACAATCTATAACAAGTCAGAGACAACAATAATGACAATACAGAAACATTCGCTTGCACTCACTTTAACTGTTGCCACTGCATTGATGGGTCCGTCCATTTCCGCTTTTGCGGATGATGACGATGTTTCAACGCGTCACACCGAAGCACCACCGAGTTCCCCGCCTAATACAGAAGCCGACGCGCCTATCAGCAATCAGTCGAAATCGCAGGGGTTTATCGAAGATTCACATTTGAAGTTGCTTTTCCGCAGTTATACCGAGCGCCTGGAATCGGATGGGGCGAAGAACAAGGACGCGTGGGTATTGGGTAATCAGGCAGTATTTGAATCGGGGTATACGCGCGGATTATTCGGCGTGGGTCTGGATGCGTCGTTGTTCAGCGATTTAAAACTGAATGGCGGACAAGGCGCGGGAAACCGCGTGCATTTGAATCACGATGGCCAGACCGGCCAGAACCAGTTGGCGTGGACGTATCCAGGCGTGTGGGACGTAAAGGCGCGGGTATCGAATACGGTGCTCAAATACGGCCTGCAACTATTCGATAACCCCTTTCTCGTTCCCCACGATAACCGCGCGCTGCCGCCAAGCTATCGCGGCTTCTCTCTTGCCAGCGAAGAGATCAGGAACGTGACGCTCAAGGCGGGAAGCGTGGATGGCGTCATGGCGCGCGGCCAGACCAGCGTGACCACGCTGAAGACGGAATACGGCGGTACCCGGTTCAGCCGTTTTACGTTTGCCGGCGGCGATTACGCGCCCAATGACGACACGTCTGCGTCGTTATATGCCAGCCGTGCCGAGAACGTCTGGGACCAGTATTACCTGACGCTGGGTCACAGTATTGGCGATCCGGCACAGATTCGCTGGACCGGCAATCTGACTTATTACTACACCCATGACGTCGGACAAAGCAGGAATGGTCCCATCAATAACCATGCGTATAGCTTGTTGTTATCGGGTACGCACAACGCGCACACCATTTCGGTGGGTTTCCAGCAAATCGCGAGCAACCAGTTCTTCGATTATGTCGGTCAGTCGGCGGGCGATTATCTGGCGAACTCGCTCGATGTGGACTACAACGCGCCGCATGAAAAGTCGCTCCAACTCGGTTATACGTTGAATCTTGCCGGTTATGGTTTGCCCGGCGCGAAGGTGACGACGTGGGGTGCGTACGGCTGGGGAGCGGATGCATCGACCATGGCCGACCGTTATGCCGATCCCGCCAGTTCGCTTCACGATCTGTACTGGAAAAACGGCGAACCGGTTCACGGGACGCATTATGAGTTTGGCGTCATTCCGTCCTATACCATCGGTTCGGGCAAACTGAAGGGCGCGAGCGCCAAGTTCTATTACATGCATCACCACGGCGGCAAATATTATTCGGATTCTTCGAGCGATGTGTATCGCCTGATGGTGAATGTGCCGGTCAACGTGTTCTGAAATCAGCAGGCGTAAAAAAACCCGCGAGACGCAATCTCGCGGGTTTTCATATCTGCGGTAAAAGGCCCTATCGTTGCACGCCTCAGCGGCGAACCGTCAGGCGCTCGAAGGTATCGAAGACGAGAGTTCGACGACCAGGCCGATCCCGATCAGCGCGGCGAGTCCCGCGAACACGCGATCCGTGCGGAGCCAATTGCGGTTCTGGAAGATGTGATCAGAACGGCGTATCGCCTTCAATCGTGGTCCGGTACATCTTGCGGCGCAGATGATCGGGCGTGCCGGCCGCGAGGTGCATCAGCGAGCGGTTGTCCCAGAACACGAGATCATGTTCACGCCATTGATGCCGGTACAGATGTTCTTCGCGCACGCTGTGGTCGAAGAGCGCTTGCAGCAGATCGCGGCTCTCGCCCTCGGGCATGTCGATCACGCGCGTGGTGAAATGCTCGCTCACGAACAGAGCCTTGCGCCCGGTTTCCGGATGCGTGCGCACCATCGGCTGTACCACGGGTTTGACCTGAGCGATTTGTTCAGCCGACAAATTCGGCCGCCACGGGCTGCGTTTTTGCAGTTCGGCATATTTTGCAAGATAGGTGTGTTCGGCGGAGCGGCCCTTTACTGCATCGCGCAACGCTTGCGGCAACGTATCCCAAGCCAGATGCATGTTCGCGAAGAGCGTATCGCCGCCTTCGGCCGGCAATTCCTGCGCGTGCAAGAGTGAACCCAAGCTGGGCGTTTCCTTATACGAAAGGTCCGAATGCCAGAAGTGCCCGGCATCGCCAAGACCGATCGGCTTGCCGTTTTCCATCACGTTCGAAACGATCAGGATCTCCGGGTGGCCACTCAACTGGAACTGGTGAAGCACGTGGATTTGCAGCGGACCAAAGCGGCGGCTGAAGGCAATGTGCTGTTCGGGCGTGATGCGCTGGTCGCGGAACACGACCACGTGATGATCGAGGTGCGCACGGTGAATGCGCTTGAAATCGTCGTCGGCGAGAGGCTGGCTCAGGTCGAGACCGGTTACTTCGGCGCCTACCGGGCCTTGGAACGGCGTGATTGCAATGGTCTGGTTGAGAGTTTGGGTCGTCACGCGGGACTCGTTATTCGATTGGGAAATTGCTTTGGCAGATTATCGAATCTATGTTTCCGCGCGTACAAGGTCAACGAACCAAATCCCATACGCTTATCTGTTTTAGCGATAAACAAGCCGTTCCAGCAGAGGAACGGCTGTCGGGGCGGCGCGCAGCTCAGTGATTGTGCGATGCATCGCTGCAATGCGCACATGCACCCGGGCTGTCGTTCCACGCGGAGCCCAAAATCAGGCTGCAGAAATTCAGGCGTTTGTAAGTCGGGTCTTTCAGCGCGAGGACATCGGCTTTCACGTTGCCGAAGGTCGTTTCCGGCTTCTGGATCGTGCCGTGCGCGAATGCATCGATGATTCCTTCCTTGAAGTTCACTTCACGCGGATGCACGGCAATGACCTGCTTGCGTTGTGTGTCGCTGAATTCGTCGTATGCAAGACCCAGCACGTCCATTTCCACGCCGGCCGTGACCAGCGCGACAACCGGTTTCTTGTGCTGCGCAATGCCGGGCGTGGTGTGCAGCGCGATGGAATCCCAGACCTGTTCAATGTCGTGTTCGCCAATGCCATAGCCCTTCAGGAAATCGCGCGCCGCGTTGGCGCCATCGACTTCGAAGCGGTCGTGCTTGCTGCTGTAGGCATCGATCAGGCCCATGTCGTGGAACATTGCGCCGATATAAAGCAGCTCGGCGTCGTAGCCGAGCTTGCGGCGCTCGCCCGTCAGCGCGCCGAACAGGAAAACGCGGCGCGAGTGGTTGTAGAGAAGGTCCGGCTCGGTATCGCGGACGAGTTCTGTGGCGGCGCGCGCCATGGCGCTGTCGGGAATGCGGATGCCGGCGATCGTGGTAGTCATGTTCGGTGCTCCTTGGTGTGAGGTTTGCCGCGGACGTCTTGTTAAACTGCGTGGGTTCGCCGGGCAAGCTGAAGAGGTTGGACGACCAGATCAGTGTCGCCCCGGCGGGTTGCTGCGGCAATCGATGTCATCCGTCGAAGCCTGCCAACCGCACGGCGTCTGCTGCCAAGCACCGAAAAACCCCCGCAAATTCTTGAGGAGCACGACTTCATGCGCAGCGTCGCCATCGCGATCTTTCCGCAAGTGCAGGCGCTCGATGTAGCCGGTCCACTCGATGTTTTCGCCGAGGCGAACGGGTTTGTCGCGCTGGACGACGGATACGCGATCACGCTGGTGGGTGTCGACAACACGCCGGTGCGCGCGTCGAACGGCACGCGCATGCTTGCGGATCTCACATGCGATGAAGCGCAGGGCGGCTTCGATATCGCGCTGGTCGCGGGCGGCCCGGCGCTTCCAGTCGATCAACCCGACCCGCGCCTGACAGCCTGGTTGCGCGATGTCGCGTCCCGCTGCGATCGCTACGGGTCGATCTGCACGGGCGCCTTCGCGCTGGGTCATGCGGGTTTGATCGATGGCCGTCATGTGACGACGCACTGGCAGAACGCGCCGCAACTCGCACGGATGTTTCCCAAGGCCAACGTGGAGCTCGACCGCATTCATATTCGCGACGGAAACCTCGTCACGTCGGCGGGGGTGACGGCGGGTATCGATGTCGCGCTTGCACTCGTCGCAGAGGATCATGGCTCGACGGTCGCGCTGGCGGTGGCGAAACTGCAGGCGGTGG